>DAHVPA010000057.1 GCA_027318525.1 Candidatus Cloacimonadota bacterium
TGCTGTCCGGTATGCAGCACCACGTTTTCAAAGAGCTCATTTGTCTGGTGCAGGAAAGGCGCCAGTTTGATAAACTGAGGTCTGGCTCCCACGATATGTAAAATTTTTTTCATGCAAATCCTGTGTCTCGATTCATTTGGGTGGCATTATCCGCAGCAGGGCAGTTGTTACAAGTAAAATCTTCTGCTCTGCAGTCTTAATCCTGGAAAAAGGACTGTAGAGGGTTTGCAGAGACTAAGTCTCTGAAAACTCTCCGGAAACCCTCCGGATGGTAAGATGGTGGTATCTTCAAGTAACGCTGATAATCTGATTATTCAATAGATTATCAGAAGTCATGTATGAGGATTTGGGCAATGACCTGAACCGCTTGGATAGCGAAAAGTAGTTAGCTTATATGATGAATAAATGGGGTAGAGGACTGATGATGCTGTAACGGGGTTAGATTACTCTTCTCCCAAAACTTCAATGATGGTGGAGAGAAGTTCGTCACGCATAAATGGTTTTTGCAGGGTTTTGCGAGCGCCTAGTTTTTCCGCCAGCGGCAGGTAACTGTTGGGACCAAATCTACCTCCACCGGACATGGCGATGATTTTCATGTTGGGGTTTAGATTAAGGATTTCCTGGATGGTCTCCAGCCCCTCCTTATCGGGCATGATAATATCGGTCAAAACAAGGTCCGGCGTTGAGTTTTGGCATTGCCTCAAGGCTTCGTTTCCATTCTCTGCCTGGATTACATCATAACCGGCACGCGCCAGCATTGTAACCAGTACTTGGCGGAAGGCATTGTCATCTTCAATGACGAGGATTTTTATCATCTTATCCTTCTATAAGTTATGAATTACTATTATTTGAGCAAAAAATATGTGTCAAATAAAAAAATACTACAATGCGAATTTCGAGCCAATCCGATAACCATCTGCCGCGCTGCTGATGATACCGCCGGCATAACCTGAACCTTCTCCGATGGCGTATAAATTGCTGATGCCAAGGCAATTAAGGTTTTGCTTGTCCCGCAGGATTCTAACCGGGCTGGAGGTCCTGGTCTCAGGTGCAATCAGCATGCCCTCGGCGATAAACCCCGGTAGGACATGGTCAAAATGTTTTAGAGCGAGTCGCAAGGCACTGTTGACGGAGGCAGGAAAGATATCAGTTAAAAGCATTGGTATGGAGGCGGGGAATAGGCAATCCACTGAACGAGGAGGAGTCAGCTTATCGGCAAGGTAATCACCAGCGCTTTGATATGGTGCGGCATAACCGGAGGAATAAGCTTTGCGTTCAATATCAGACTGCAGTTGCATCCCGTCGAACAAACCGGTGCCGTAATCAGCTTCATCGATGACTGTGACGATTGCGCTGTTGCCAAATGAATGACTACGGGCTGCATAACTCATTCCATTGGTCACCAGTGCATCAGCCTCACTGGAGGCTGCAATGATAAATCCTCCCGGACACATGCAAAAAGTATAAGCACCTTTTCCAGCGCGGTTGGCAGTTAGGCGGTAGGAAGCTGCTCCCAGCTTTTCTGCCCACTTGTCTCCGCCATAGATAGACTGGTTGATCCAGCCTTGTGAATGCATAATGCGAAACCCGATGGCAAAAGGCTTTGCCTCAAGTTTTACTGATGTGGAGGCAAGCATTCGATAAGTATCACGGGCAGCATTTCCCAAGGCAAGAACTACCAACTCAGGGGTATGGGATTCACCATTGATGGTAATCTCGCTGACTTTGCCGGCTTTGACTTTCAGTTGATCGAGTCTGGCATTGTAAACAAAGCTGCAGCCCTTCTCTTCCAAATAGGTTCTGAGTTTGGCAACCATGGCACGGATTCCATCTGTCCCCAGATGCGGCAAAGCCTGATAACGAATTGACTGGGGTGCACCCAACTCGACCATGCTATCAAACACTTTTGTAATATAAATGTTACGCGTGCGGGAGGTGAGTTTTCCATCTGAAAAAGCACCGGCACCGCCTTCACCAAATTGAACATTGGACTCGGGATTGAGGATTCCTTGACGCCAAAAAGCTTCCACAGCTTCTGTGCGCCTGACCAGATTGCTTCCTCTGTCTATCAGGATGGGCTGTAAACCACGTTCGACCATAGCCAGAGCACAAAACAATCCGGCTGGTCCCATTCCGATTATGACTGGTGATTTATGTGACAGCTTCGTATCTGGTTGGGGGATAGGTTCATCATCTACCAAAGGAAGCAAATTGGGGAGGTTGGTCAAAAGATGAGATACTTCCAGCTCAATTGTATAATTGAAAATCGGATGATTGTGCCTGCGCGTATCAAGAGCCTGATGAAGAGGTTTCCATGAAATCAGATAACTCGATTGATTATTTAACATTTTCCTGATTGTTTGCTCTAAGTCGACCTCAGAACCTGCAGGGATACGGATATTGCTTAGCTGGTATTTCATCAAAAAAGGAAAAGGCGCTTAAACAGCGCCTTGTAAAGTGTGGTGGCAAGACCCAGAATCGAACTGGGGACACAAGGCTTTTCAGGCCTCTGCTCTACCTGCTGAGCTATCTCGCCGCAACGTTGTCCAAATTCTTTGAGCATGGTTAATTGTCAAGCAGATTTCTTGACGTCATTCCCATTCAATCGTAGCCGGAGGCTTGGAGCTGATGTCATATACAACCCGGTTTACACCGGTTACTTCATTTATAATCCGATTGGAAACCTTTTTTAGGAAGGCAAAGGGAAACTCAGTCCAGTCTGCAGTCATGCCGTCCTGACTATTGACTGCCCTAAGGGCACAGACATTTTCATAGGTTCTTTCATCACCCATTACGCCAACGCTTTGGATAGGTAATAAAACAGCAAAAGCTTGCCAGGTGGTGTTATACAGGTTCCAGGATAATAATTCACTGATAAAAATATCGTCAATTTCCTGCAGCAGTTTTACTTTTTGGGGTGTAATATCACTGATGATTCGCACTGCCAGACCGGGACCTGGAAATGGGTGCCTGCTGATAAGCTCTTCTGGTAAGCCAAGTTCTCTACCGACTGCCCTGACTTCGTCTTTGAACAGCTCTCTCAGTGGCTCAATCAGTTTTAGCTTCATCTTTTCAGGGAGTCCGCCTACATTATGATGAGATTTGATCGTAACAGATGGACCATTGAAAGATACGCTTTCAATAACGTCCGGGTAAAGAGTCCCCTGTGCCAGGAAGATTGCTTCCGGATAGGCTTTGGCTTCTTTTTCAAAGACTTCGATGAAAGCAGCACCGATGATTTTTCTTTTTTCTTCAGGGTCTGAAATTCCGGCAAGTCTGCTCAGGAATAAATCTCCGGCATTGACTGTCTCGAAACTGAAGCCCGGTAGAGTAGAAAACATCTCCGCTACCTTTTCAGCTTCATTCTTGCGCAATAATCCCGTATCGACAAAGATGGGTTTAAGTCGTTCGCCAATTGCCTTATGCAATAATGCTGCTGCAACTGAAGAATCAACTCCGCCGCTCAAACCCAGAATAACCTGTTTATCCTGCACTTGTTCTCTGATGGTTTGAATAGTCTCTTCTACAAATGATGCAGGTGTCCAATCGGATTTGACTCCCGTTATACTAAATAGGAAATTGGCAATAATCTGGCTGCCATTTGGGGTATGAACCACTTCCGGATGAAATTGCAAAGCATAGAAAGGTTTTTCTGCATGGGCAATGGCTGCAAATTGGGCATTTTCAGTGTGTGCCAAGCGATGGAAGCCTGCAGGGATTGCCTTTGCTTCATCTCCATGACTCATCCAGACAGTCTGCTTTGCTTGCATTCCTGTGAATAAACCTGAGACGTGGTCGACCATCAGTTCAGACCTACCGTATTCTTTCTTCTCAGCTTTGGAGACTTCTCCTCCAAAGTAGTCGACCATAAGCTGCATACCATAACATATACCCAGAATTGGGATACCCAACTGCCAGATATCCTGAACTGGCTTGGGAGCACCAGGCTGGTTGACGCTGGCAGGGCTTCCTGACAAGATAAGCGCTTTGGGTTGTTTGGAACGGAGTAAGTCCAATGATATGGAATATGGGACGATTTCGCAATAGACATTCAGGGAACGGACCATGCGGGCAATTAACTGTGTGTATTGCGAACCAAAATCAAGGATTAGGATAAGTTCATGCATGTTTTCTCACAAATAAGGATTGTTGAGTTTCTCAATACCAATAGTTGAAGCTGGTCCGTGTCCAGGTAAAACCACGGTGTCATCTGGAAGAATTATTAGCTTTTTCCGGATTGATGACAACAGAGCCTCATAATTACCTCCTGGCAGGTCAGTCCTGCCAATATCCAGGTAGAATAAAGTGTCACCACTGAACAGCAGGTTGTCAATCAGAAGGCAAATCCCTCCCTTGGTATGTCCCGGAGTATGGATTATCTTGATTCTTTCATTACCTAAAAGGAGTTCAGAGTTTTCATCCAGCAGTAAGTCAGCTTTGGTGGGCATCATTTCATATTCCAGATATGCGCTGAGATTAAGTTTGGAGCTGATTAGCATTTCAGCATCATCAGCATGAATACATACAGGTGCATTAAACTGATTGTGAAAAAAACTATTACCGCCGATATGATCTGCATGTCCGTGAGTATTTATAATATAGTTTATTGCCAGACCTTGGTCAGTTATGAAGTCTGAAAGCTCCTGTGAAGGTAATGCTGGATCTATTATAGCTGCTTGTTTGGTGATTCCATCCCAGAACAGATAGGTGTTTGTTTCCAATCCTGGTAAAAGAATAAACGTCTTATATGTTATCAAACTCTACCTCGTGATGATATACTTACGAACCAGATCTTCTTTCACTTTATAAACTGATATGCTTTTTGTCAATGGCATGTCTGTTCCATAATAGACAATCATCTCTTCCGCTGCTTTAGTATAGTAAAAAGCAAGAATTGATGCTGCCAAGGATAGTGTCTCAGCACTTGAAGTGGGATGGCAGAGCAATCCTAAAGGACCGGGGATAGCATCATTCTCCAAAATGAAATATTCAGCTTTGTTGGCAAGAATTTGTTCATTATCATTTTCATCACGTCCAACAATTAGCTTAGCTCCGTCAGGCAGTCTGAAATGCCTGCCAAACTTCAATAGGGATATATCCGTAAGATTAAGTTGATTGTGGTCGACTAATTCTTTAAGACGCAGGGAAAAGTTTTGATCAGTGAGGCGGCAGCCACCGGCTGGACTTGGAAATTCAATAATTCCCAGTTCGGAAGCAAGTTCCATCTGCCTTTTTCTGCTGCGTCCGTTGATATCAAGCATATCTTCAATTTTGATCCAGCCATCCCTAATAGGTTTAGTATCAGGAAGTAACTTTTGGGATAACGGTCTGATCAGCAAATCTTTGTACCCGCTCAATCTGGCGACGGCATTCATGGCATCCCTACGTTGGGACATAGGTCTTTGGCTAAGCACTTCACCGGAGATAAGGAAATCTGCATTGTAATCAGACATCAGCTCTCCGGCATGCTGAAACATCAAGCCATGACAGTCAATGCATGGATTGAAATTTTTACCAAAACCATAACGTGGATGTTTCAGCATTTCCAGATGAGCTTCGGAGAAATCCACCACTTCCAACTTGAGGGCATTGGCTTGGGCAGTAAGAATAGCTCTTTCTTCCGTAAAAAAAGGTGTTTTGAAAAAGACAGGAATAACCTCAACTCCAACTTTTTCCATCCATTTTACGCTGAGCAGGCTGTCAAGTCCGCCTGAAAAAAGAGCTATCGCCCTGTATGTCTTCGACATGCAACTCCATTGTTATAATAATAAAAAAGCCACTTTTTCCGCTACTGCTGACTACTGGAACAAGTGGCATTCTTCTGGAGCTAAAGAGGGGAATCGAACCCCTGACCTACTGATTACGAATCAGTTGCTCTACCGGCTGAGCTACTTTAGCTTTTATGAACAAATATTATCATTGCCGGTTCGCTTTTTAGATCCAGCAATTCTTTCCGATATACTTTGGTAAAACTCTGAGGTATTTCGTATTCCACAGCTTTGCCATTGATAGAAAACGCTATTTTGTCAGTGGTCTTTACAGTCAAGGATAACCTTTCGTCTCTCAGATAATTTCTGGGATACCAAAAAGAAGTCCCGCCGATGCTCAGGACGTTATTTTCCGTCTTAATTACTTTGAGTGCTGAGCTGTCCTTTATGTGGTATTTTAGCTGAATGTTGACAAGGTCAGGCAGTTTTGACACATCTTCAAAGACAAATTCATATAGCTTGCATTTGCTTCTAACGTGTAAAAGAGTCAGGCTGTCAATGGCGGGAATGAGGTTCTTTGGAGATATCTGTTTATATTCTCTCAGGGCAAGCTGTCCATCACCAAGCTTAAACTCAGAAAAAACGAAATCTGAATTGAGGAAAAAGCATACTTTGTTATTTTGTATATCGTTCTTTGTTAAAGATATGTCATCAATGAAATAGATTTTGCGGTTTATATTGGTGCAATTGATCTGGAGATTCTGATTTACTGGTTCTATCAGCTTCAGCTTTGAAGAATCCATTGATAAGTTATCTGGTTTTTTTGCCATTCCCATAATAGTTGTCATTCCAAATAGAAGAGCCATGATTAATACAAAGATAACTTTTTTCATACAATCTCCTCGGGTTACGGGAATATGTTTTTTTATGCTTCCCTTTTAAGTCTACGGATTGAATCCGTCAAGGTTTTTCTCTTCTCAGCCATTTACCTAGAAAAAATGCTTGCTAAGAAAAGATAAACTGCAAAAAAGGGGAAAAAATAATTAAATATAGGAGAAAATATGGAAAAGCTGATGTTACTCGGTGATGAAGCTTTGGCTCAAGGTGCCTTGGATGCCGGTATATCCGGTGCTTATGCATATCCCGGCACGCCTTCCACAGAGATTATGGAATATATCCAGCGTTCCAAGCAGGCAATCGAACAAAAAGTGCATAGAACCTGGTCATCCAACGAAAAAACTGCTGTTGAATCTGCAATCGGTATGTCTTATGCAGGTAAAAGAACCATAGTCTGCATGAAACATGTGGGTTTAAACGTTGCTGCAGATCCCTTTATGAATTCTGCTTTTACAGGAGCTAATGGTGGTTTGCTTGTCGTGGTTGCAGATGATCCATCTATGCATTCATCTCAGAATGAGCAGGATTCCAGATTCTACGGAAAGTTTGCTTTAATACCAGTGCTTGAACCTTCCAATCAGCAGGAATGTTATGATATGGTATTTAACGGATTAACATTATCTGAAAAGTATCATGTTCCTGTATTGTTAAGGTTGACGACAAGGCTTTCGCACTCCAGAGCTGGCATCACAACCAGGCAAACTCTGCCTCCAAACCAGTTGCATTTTCCTGAAGATCCAAACCAGTTCATGCTCTTGCCAGCTTTTGCCAGGAAAAAATACAAAAACCTGATCGCCTTACAAAATGATTTCCTCAAAGAATCTGCTACTTCTGTTTTTAATAAGAAACATGAGTCAGAAGAGAACCGCCGTCTTGGTATTATTGCCTGTGGTTTGGCATATAATTATTTGATGGAGAATTTTGCCGGAAAGCAAATTCCCTACCCTATCCTCAAGATTTGCCAGTATCCTGTTCCCGTTGAAGCAGTAACAGAATTGTATAATAGCTGTGAATCGCTATTAATCCTCGAAGAAGGCATGCCGATTGTTGAAGAAATGGTGAAAGGTTTTAGCTGGAGCGGGACAAAACCTATAAAAGGACGCTTGGACGGGACCATTCCCAGAGATGGTGAACTCAATCCAAATATTGTTGCCAGAGCACTTGGTTTACCTGACAAAGTTGGTGCTGACATCCCAGATGTTGTAGCTCCCAGACCACCACAGTTATGCATAGGTTGTCCCCATGCCGATTCATATCTTGCTTTGAACGAAGCTCTTAAGGAATATGGGAAAGGACATGTATTTAGTGATATTGGATGTTACACACTGGGTTTTATGCCTCCGTATCAAGCGATAAACTCCTGTGTGGACATGGGCGCATCGATTACTATGGCAAAGGGAGCTGCTGATGCTGGTTTATATCCTGCAGTAGCTGTTATTGGAGATTCCACCTTCGCTCATTCTGGTATGACAGGACTCCTGGATTGTGTTTATGAAAAAGCTAATGTCGTAATTGTTATACTTGATAATTCAACCACGGGCATGACTGGTGGTCAGGCATACACAGCTGCAGGTCATCTTGAAGATATTTGCATCGGTCTGGGAGTTGAAAAAGAGCATATAAGGGTCTTTGTTCCTCTCAAGAAGAACTTTGATGAGATGGTGCAAATCTACAAAGAGGAAATTGCTTATGATGGTGTTTCTGTAGTGATTCCAAGACGAGAATGCGTCCAGACCCTCAAAAAGAAAAACAAGATGGAGGAATAAGATGAAAAAAGATATTATTCTTGCCGGGGTAGGCGGTCAGGGTATTCTAACGATAGCAACCCTGATAGGTTATGCAGCTTTGAAACGCGGATGGAACCTCAAACAAGCAGAAGTGCATGGTATGAGTCAACGCGGCGGAGATGTCCAATCTCACCTTCGTCTTTCTGATGAGCCAATCTGGTCAGACCTGATTCCATTTGGGAAAGCCGATATTATTCTTTCAGTGGAGCCTATGGAAGCTTTGCGCTATTTACCCTATCTTTCAGATGAAGGTTGGGTGATTACAAACAGCACTCCTTTCAATAACATAGCCAAGTATCCTGAAATAGCAGATATTCATAATCGTGTGAAGGAGATTAAGAACCACATTCTGATTGATGCCGATTCCATTGCCAAAGAAGTAAAAGCCAATCGTTCCATGAATATTGTGATGCTGGGTGCTGCAACCAAACAGCTTGGTTTTGAGCCCGATGAACTAAAAGAAGCCATAAAAACTATTTTTAGTAAGAAAGGCGATGTTATCGTGGAAGCCAATCTGCGTGCACTGGAAGCAGGATTGCAGCTTGGTTAGATAATAAATGCATTACAAGGCTGACCTGTTCGGTCAGCCTTTTCTTTTTTCAATACACAAAATTGTTCGGGAGTTACATTGTCAGATCATATCAAAAATAGCATCTTATCCAGCCTCAAACCTCTACAAATGGTTTTTGTGGCAACCAGTTTTGAAGGTCAACCCTATGTAAGACCCATGACTCTGATCAATAGTCCCAAGGGCTTTTTTTTGGCAACTGGAAGTAACGACAACAAGACCAGGCAAATCGCTGTCAATCCCAAAGTGGAAATCTGCAGTCTATCTCAGAACGATACAAACTCTGGATACATCAGAGCCAGGGGAATTCTGGAGCAAATTATTGATCAGGATTTACGCACCAGCATATACACTGAGGCAGGTTTCCTGAAGAATTATTGGTCAGACCCTTCCAGTCAAGATTATGTCCTATACAAAATGATTTGGTTGGAAGTGGATTTTATGAAACCGGGGGATGATTTAGCTGTTACAATACCTTGGTAAAAAGCACTTTCTGCTCTTAAAGAAAAACTGAGTGCTTAGCTTGAGATGACCCTCAGATAAAGCCTTGAGTGCCTTTATCTGAAGGTTATATGAGAGCAATCAGGAACTCATGCATTAAGGGATGTTAAGGTAGGGCTATACTTCAGCTTTTTTCAGGAATACAATACCCAAAAGGGCAAAGAAAGCATTGGGTGCCCAGGCAGCTACTACAGGCGGCAGGATTTCATTATAGCCAAGGCTTTGCGAGATTCGCATCAACGTCAGATACATAAAACATACAACCAGACCGAGCATAAAAATCCAACCTCTGCCTTTGCTGCGGATATTGGATGTGGCGATGGGAATAAAGAAAAAGATAACAATTAGATTGGTCAAAGGATATGCTATTTTTACATGCAGGTCAACCAGTTCTTTACTATAGCTGTCGCCAACTTTCTTCAGCCTTTCTATGTAATCCCGTAATTCCAGGAAATTCAAGGACAAAGTCTTTTTGGTGATTCTGACAAAATCCTGTGGTTGGACATCCATCTCTGGCAGGACTATCGAGCTGTACTGTTTCCATTCTATGGGCTGGTGATTAGCAAATTTGCGGATTTCACAATCCTTCAGTATCCACTGGTTAAAT
>DAHVPA010000058.1 GCA_027318525.1 Candidatus Cloacimonadota bacterium
TCCTGAGCTATCGTACGCATGGCTTTTAAACCATCAATAGTTGCCTTTACAACGTTGCACGGCGTGTTTGAACCCAGAGATTTGCATAGGATGTTTTCAATGCCTGCCACTTCGAAGATAGCACGAGCTGTTCCACCGGCTATGACACCTGTTCCTTCTGAAGCAGGTTTAATCATCACGCGGCTGGCTCCATAGCGAGATACTATTTCATGCGGGATTGTTCCCTTAACGATAGGAATCTCAAACATAGATTTGGTAGCCTTTTCCTTGGCTTTGCGGATGGCATCAACGATTTCGTTGGCTTTGCCTGAACCTACTCCGACTTTGCCTTTCTTGTCACCGACTACTACAATTGCACTAAAGCTGAAATTACGTCCGCCTTTTACCACTTTGGCAACGCGTTTGGTCTCTATTATCTTTTCAAGCAGTTTTTCTTCTTCGAAGTTATTATGTTCGTAATTCATCATCATCTCCCTTAAAAGACCAAACCAGCTTTTCTGGCGCCATCTGCCAAAGCTTTGATTCTACCGTGATACTTGTATCCGGCACGGTCAAAAGCCACATTGGTTATGCCACTAGACAGAGCTTTTTCGCCAAGTTTCTGACCAATCTCAAAACTGATTTCGGTTTTCTTCTTTCCCTGTTCGGCTGTGAAACCTTTGGCTATTGATGACATGGCACATATTGTTTGTCCTTTGTCGTCATCAACTATCTGGGCATAAATATGTTTCAAACTGCGAAAAACCACCAGTCTGGGACGGCTTGCAGTTCCTCTTAAATGCTTGCGGATGGCAGCTCTGCGGCGTGCACGTTTTCTGTTTTTTATTTCATAACTGTTCTTAACCATGCTGCTTCTCCTTATTTAGATCCGGCTTTACCAGCTTTTATCACCACTCTTTCGTCGTGGTAACGAACGCCTTTACCCTTGTAGTTTTCGGGAGGACGCACTTCTCTGACTTCGGCTGAAAACTGACCAACCATATGCCGGTCTATGCCCTTGATACGGATTATGCTTTGAAGATCTGCTTTGGTACCTTTTGAGCGGGGTACTGCCTCTGCTTCAACCGTTAATCCTTTGGGCACCAAAAGCATGACATCGTGTGAATAACCCAGGGACAGTTTTAACCAGGGACCTATCTTTTCAGCTGAATAACCGGTTCCGATTACATGCAGTATCTTCTCAAATCCGACACTCACTCCGGTGATCATATTTTGAATAAGAGCTCTGCTTAAGCCATGCACTGCCCTCATTTGTTTACTGTCATCAACTCTTTTTACATGAAGGACACCCTCAACATTCTCAATGCTGATACCGGGCATCAGATTATACTCCAAAGTGCCCAAAGCGCCTTTAACTGTAAGATGGTTATCCTTGAGTTCATAATTGACTCCGGAAGGAAGCTTTATCGGTAATTTACCTACTCTTGACATGATTTACTCCCTTACCAGACCTTGCAGATATATTCACCACCCACCCGCTTGATTCTGGCGTCACGGTCTGCCATGACTCCCAGGCTGGTGGATATGATGGCGCATCCGGTATTATTATACACGGATGGCAGGTTATCTGCTTTAACATATACGCGGCGTCCGGGTTTGGACATCTTTTGGATACCCTTGACCACCGGTTCACCGGTATTGGTGTAACGCAGGTTGACGGAAATTCTACGGTAATTGATTTTCTGTTCCTGGTCTTTTTCAAGAACCTGGTAATTGTTCATGTAGCTTTCTTCCGTCAGTATCTTCACAATGTTTTCCAGCAAACGACTATGGTTGAGTACAACCTGCGTGTGTCCGGCACGATATGCATTGCGAATCTTGGTTAATGCATCAGCTATCGGATCGCTTACACTCATTCTATTCTCCTTGTATTGGGGATGTCTTTTTTACCAGCTTGCCCTGGTTACACCGGGGATCTGCCCGTTGGAAGCATATTTGCGGAAGCACAGACGGCACATGCCGAAAGTGCGCATATAGGCTCTGGGGCGCCCGCAGATCAGGCAGCGGTTATACTTTCTGACCTTAAACTTGGGAACTCGCTGTTGCTTGATTTTTAATGATGTTTTAGCCAACGCTGACTCCTTTTTTATTCGGGTTTCTGGAAGGGCATGCCGAGTTCTGATAAAAGTTCGCGGCATTCCTCGTCACTGCGGGCAGTTGTTACTATACAAATATTCAGACCGCGGATTGCATCCACTTTGTCATATTCAATCTCAGGAAATACAGTCTGTTCTTTCAGACCGATGGAATAATTTCCTCTACCGTCAAAAGCCTGGGCTGATATCCCACGAAAATCTCGCATCCTTGGCAGCACCACTGATACGAAACGATCCAGAAATTCATACATGACTTCATCTCTCAGCGTCACTTTGCAACCAATCGGCATACCCTGGCGCAGCTTGAAATTGGATATCGATTTGCGGGCTTTGGTTATGACTGCTTTCCGCCCTGTGATCATCTCCATATCCTTGACTGCATTATCAAGCAATGCTTTGTTTTGGGTTGCCATGCCAACGCCCATGCTGACTACTATCTTGTTCAACTTGGGAACCTGATTGATGTTCTTATATCCGAATTTCTTGGATAAGGTGGCTTTGACTTCACTGTTGTATCTTTCTTTAATTCTGTTCATCTCTACCCCTATAACTCATCACCGGATTTCTTGCAAACGCGAATCCGTTTACCTTCACGTTCCACATAAACTGCTTTGGTTACTGTTCCCAGTTTTTCATTCCAGAGCATTACATTGGAGGCATGCAAAGGGGCTTCCTTATGAATGATGCCGCCCTGTGGATTTCGTTGTGAGGGCTTGGCATGCTTCTTTATCATGTGCACCTTTTCCACGATAACCTTACCGGTTTTGGGAAAAGCTTTCAGCACGCGTCCTTTGATTCCTCTGTAGGGTCCGGAAATGACGATTACCATGTCACCTTTCTTTACGTGTAAACCTGCCATCATTTCCTCCTAAATTACTTCCGGAGCCAAAGATACGATCTTCGTGAACGCATGCTCACGCAGTTCTCTGGCTACCGGCCCAAAGATACGGGTGCCTTTGGGTTCGAGCTTATCGTCTATAATCACGGCTGCATTATCTTCAAATCGGATATAGGATCCATCCTGACGGCGTACTTCTTTAGCAACACGCACGATCACAGCTTTCTCCACTGTCCCCTTTTTTATCTTGCCGCCGGGTGTGGCTGATTTGATTGCCACTACTATGATGTCTCCCAAGGAGGCATATTTGCTCCTGGTTCCACCCAATACTTTGATACACTGGGCTTTCTTGGCACCGGAATTGTCGGCGATATTCAATATGGTTTGTGCTTGAATCATCCTTTCACCTATTTCCTTCTCTCAACAATTTTGTGCAGAATCCAGCGTTTACGCGCACTCATCGGACGATATTCAGCTATCTGGACAATGTCACCTTCATGCGCTTCGTTGTTCTCATCATGGGCCATAAATTTCTTGTGGCGACGCACTGTCTTCTTATAAAGTGGATGAATAAACTGACGTTCCACTTTGACAACAATGGTCTTTTCATTCTTGTCGCTTACCACTATGCCCTGGTTTATCTTTTTTCTGTTACCCAGCATGTTTACCTCACCGTCTGCTTTTCTTTCATAATGGTAAGCACACGGGCTATATCCCTTCTTACCAATTTGATTCTGTCCACTTTATCCAGAAGATTCTTGGCTTTCTGGAAACGCAGGTTGAACATTTCGGTGCGCAGTTCTTCCAGCTTGTGGTTTAGTTCGGGAATACTCAATTCACGAATTTCGGAAGCTTTCATATTTCCACTCCTTCACGGCCTATGAAGCGGGTCTTGATGGGAAGTTTGTGGGCTGCCAGAAGCATGGCTTCCTTAGCTGTTTTCAAATCCACACCTTCCAATTCGAACAGAATCCTACCCGGCTGAACTACTGCCACCCAGTATTCAGGAGCGCCCTTACCTTTTCCCATGCGGGTTTCGGCTGGCTTCTTGGTTACCGGCTTATCGGGGAATATTCTGATCCAGACCTTGCCTATGCGTTTCATATGACGCGTGATTGCTATACGGGCAGCTTCAATCTGACGGCTGGTAAGCCAGGCATCTTCCAGAGCGATTAAGCCATAATCGCCAAAGTTGATTTCTGAACCTGTCCAGGCCAAACCACTTCGTTTGCCCTTCATCTGTTTGCGATATTTAATCTTTTTTGGTGCTAACATTTCCTCAGTCTCCTTAGTTCAGGATATCGCCTTTGTAAATCCACACCTTGATGCCGATGACGCCATATGTAGTATTGGCTTCCGTCAGCATATAATTGATGTCGGCACGGATTGTGTGCAGGGGCGTTCTGCCCTGTTTGTAGCGCTCGGTCCTGGCGATTTCAGCTCCGCCCAAACGTCCCGAGACCTGAACCTTTACTCCCAGCGCACCTTCTTTCATCACGTTGCGCATAGCCATTTTCATAGCACGGCGGAAAGATACGCGCTGTTCCAGCTGGCGGGATATTTCCTGTCCTACCAGACTGGCATCCAACCACATCTTTTCGATTTCTTGAATGTTGATGGAAACGGTGATGGGAGTGGGTCTGTTTTTATTAATGAGGACATTCAGCTCATTACGCAGTTTGTCAATGTCCTCGCCTTTTTTGCCAATGACCATTCCGGGTCTGGCGGTATAAATATCAATAATAATGGAATTGGTTTTCCGGAATATCTTCACCAAAGAGATCATCTTGTCCGAAAGTCTCTTGTGGATGTATTTCCTGATCTTGATATCTTCCTGAAGGGATTCCACATAGTTCTGACCCTGGGCAAACCAAACTGATTCTGTTTCCTGGTTGATGCCGAGTCTAAACAGGGTTGGATGTATTTTCTGTCCCAAGTGTATCCTCCTATTCGATGTTCTTCAGCTCAAGGGAGATATGGCATGTCTGTTTGCGAATCAGAAATGCTCTTCCCTGGGCTCTGGGCATATAACGTTTCATAACTGGACCGGCATCTGCCACTGCTTTGGTGACAAATACCTGATTCATATCAAGCTTAGGATCCTTGATATGCGCGTTGGCAACAGCGGAGGCAAGCAGCTTGCCGATATTGATAGAGGCTCTCTTGCGCGACATCTTGAGGATGTTCTGAGCTTCCGTCACACGCTTGTTGCGTATCTGGTCAAGAACCAGACGCGCCTTGCGGGCTGATCCGCGGGCAAAACGAAGAGTTGCTTTAGCTTCCATCATTTACTCCTATTTGGTTGCAACAACCTTTTTCTTCTCTTTGTGACCGCGGTAGGTGCGTGTGGGTGAAAACTCGCCCAGCTTGTGTCCAACCATATTTTCGGTTACATAGACCGGTACGAACTTATGTCCGTTATGAACGGCAAAAGTGTGCCCGATGAAGTCAGGAAGTATGGTCGAACGTCTCGACCACGTCTTAATCACGGTTTTTTTATTATCCTGGTTTAAAACATCGACTTTCTTCTGGAGGTGTCCGTCAACAAAGGGTCCTTTTTTAATTGATCTTGCCATTTCCGCCTCCTTTATTTCTTCTTATCAGACTTAACGATGTATTTATCTGAGTACTTTTTGCGTTTGCGGGTCTTTCCGCCCTTGGCTGGTTTGCCCCAAGGTGATACAGGATGACGTCCGCCGGATGATTTTCCTTCACCGCCACCCATGGGGTGGTCGACGGGATTCATGACGACGCCGCGCACTGTGGGCCGGATTCCCAACCAACGTTTGCGTCCGGCTTTGCCAAGCTGAATCAGGTTATGGTCGCCATTGCTGACCTGACCGATAGTGGCGAGGCATTCCTTGCGGATGAGGTGCACATCATTGGAAGGCATCTTGATATGAACATAATTGCCGTCTTTTGCCACGACCTGACCATAGGTCCCGGCACTGCGTGCAATTTGCCCACCCTTACCTGATTTGAGCTCAATATTGTGCACAAATGAACCGAGGGGAATCCGTTCCAGAGGCATGGTATTGCCCACGGAGATTTCCACGGAGTTCAATCCCGACAACACCTTGTCTCCGACCTTCAAACCATCAGGTGCCAGTATATAGCGCTTTTCGCCGTCCACATAGTGGAGCAGGGCTATTCTGGCTGTGCGGTTTGGATCGTATTCAATGGTCGCAACTTTGGCGGGAATGTCAAATTTGTTGCGTTTGAAATCTATTATTCTGTAGTGGCGACGATGTCCACCGCCTCTATGGCGGCATGTGATGCGTCCCGTATTATTACGTCCGGCTGTTTTACGAACCGGCAGCAGCAGTGATTTTTCCGGCTTGTCGGTCGTAATCTCGGTAAAGGTATAGCCGGTGCGGAACCGCATGGAAGGAGTGATGGGTTTGTATTTTTTTACTGGCATTTTCTACTCCTTACACTTCAAAATCCGCTATCTTATCACCGGGTTTCAGGGTGACGATGGCTTTTTTCCAATCAGGACGTTTTCCATTATACTTGCCCAATTTCTTGGGTTTGCCCAGCATGTTGATGGTGTTGACGCTGAGCACACGTACGGAAAATATCTTTTCGATGGCTTTCTTAATTTCCACTTTGTTGGCATTGACGCTTACCTTAAAGGTATAGGCGTTCTGAGCTGCCATTTGCTGTCCGGATTTTTCCGTGATCAGCGGAGCGATGATTATTTCTCTCATATGGATCATGATTTAAATACCTCCTCCACCTTGTTCAGGGCATCCTGAGTCAAAAGCACATAACTGCTTTTCAGGATTTCATAGGCAAACAGCCCGTCTGCCCTGTCTGTCATTACTTCAGGCAGGTTGGAGAATGATTTTACGGTCGGGATATGGTGCCCATCTGTCACCAAAAGCTTACGGCCTTTTTCCGGCAGCATCTTTTGCAGAAGCTCCCTGGCTGTTTTGGTGCTTGGTTTGTCAAAAGATAAGGATTCGATTACGAATACGCGTCCTTCCCTGGCTCTGTCAGTCAAAGCAACTTTCAATGCCATCCGTTTTTTACGCTTGGGAATGGGACGATACCAGTCTTTTGGCAAAATGGCAAAAGCGCGTCCGCCATGTGTGCGGACTGGCGTTCTGCGTGTTCCCTGACGGGCATTACCGGTGCCTTTTTGCTTAAACAGCTTTTTGGTGCTGCCCTGAGTCATGGAACGGTTCTTTTTCTGGACTGTGCCCTGCCTCTGATTGGCGCGATACATGGTGATAACTTCATTCAGCAAAGCATTCGGATTATTCACGTCCACGTCAAAGATGCTTTCGGGGAGCTCGATTTCGGCAATCTTGTCGCCAAGGCTATTGAATTTTATAGCTTTAACCATTGCAGTCTCCCTATGCTTCCTTCTTGATTACGATCAAGGCATTGCGATGTCCGGGGACGGCACCCTTGACCATGATCAGGTTTTGTTCGGCGTCAACTTTGACTATCTCCACATTGTGGATGGTGACGCGGGAATTGCCATAGTGACCCGCCATCTTCATACCCTTGAAAACCTTGGAAGGCTGGGCACATTGACCGATGGAACCGGGACCGCGATAACTCTCGTGCACACCGTGGGATTGCTCAAATCCGGCAAATTGGTGGCGTTTCATCACGCCGGTAAAACCACGACCCTTGGATGTGCCGGTTATGGTCACAAGGTCGTCGGTACTGAGCATGGAGGCGTTGAATTCATCGCCTTCTTTATATTGTTCAAGATTTTGGTTTAGCGCAGGACGGAACTCTTTTACAAAACGGAAATTGGGTGAATTATGTTTCTTGAAATGACCCTGTAGCGGGCGGGTGGTATGCTTTTCCTTCTTCTCTTCATAACCGAGTTGAAGGGCTTCATACCCGTTATTTTCCAGGGTGCGTTTGCAGATTACCCGGCAAGGACCGGCTTGGATGACTGTCACGGGTACTACTTTTCCGTCGGCATCAAAAATCTGCGTCATACCGATTTTCTTTCCTATCAGTCCCAACATGCTCAGCTCCTTGTATTAGCCTTGATTTCAACGTGCACGCCGGATGGCAGGGAGAGCTTTTTCAGGGCTTGGGTGGTCTGGGCGGTGGGATTGACTATATCAATCAATCTCTTATGTACCAGCATCTGAAATTGGTCCTGGCTCTTCTTGTCAGCATGGGGTGAACGCAGTATCGTATAAACTGATTTGTCGGTGGGAAGGGCAATGGGGCCCACAATCTTGGCACCTGTATTACGGGTGCTTTTCACGATTTCAGCCACCGACTGGTCAAGTAAACGATGGTCATAGGCTTTCAGTTTGATGCGAATACGATTATCGTTTTTACTCACTGATACCTCCACGTTGCAGCAAATCTCCACCTTTTGGCAATATACGGATGCTATTAGAGCCCGCTTGCTTTTCTGGCATTAAATTTGACTGCGTAAACAGACCGGATTTTATACTCCGGTTTCTTGGGCGCAAATCACTTGCGCCATTTGGGTTACAAAACATTCGTTCCTCCAAAGAACTATAAACCCCGCTTATTTCAGGGGTTTGTGCTACGCGCTAATACCGTTTTATCTCAGTAAGTCGCATAAAATTTAAAGCCTTAAAAGTTGTCAAATGGAAATTTATAACTTCTTCAATTTATTTCTTTTTCATGCCTGACACGAGGGGTCACCGAGGGGTCTTCGTGGGGTTAGCCCTCGATAACCCCTCGCAGCATTTATGGAAGAAAGCAACCTCCCGGCTTGGTGATATGAAAGTACGCAGTGGTGTAATATCAAAAACTATATGAATCATATATCAAAATGATATAGAATAGACTGATTAAACCGGTCAGGATTCACTCTTAAAATTGCTAAAGCATTGATGATTCAGTATATTGCAGATAGTTATTGAGTTGGCACGCAAGTTGATTATAATATAGTTATAGAGTGTGTGATTGAACCAAACAAGCTTTGCCGATAGTGGCAAAAGATAACCCGACTGCTCTGCGCATTGAATCTGCATTCAGCGGTAGCTCTGCAGAGCAGTAATAATAATAAAGAAAGGAGACTAAAATGAACGCAATCAGAATATGGCACGATTACAAATCCGAGCGGATCAGAACCAACGGCGTGGGCTCTGTCATCAGATAAGAGCCGGTGCCGGGAAAGAACCCCGCTAATCGTTAAACCTGTAGTGAGGTGCAGCAAGCAAGGCTGTACCTCACTTTTTATTTATCTGACAAAATCTAAACTTCCATGACAGCACAAGCCACTTTGAGCAGTTATGGAAAGTTATCCGGATTATCCCTGCCTGCCACAACTCATCCATGCATCCCCTTTGATAATAAAATAGTGCCATGTTTAAACGACACACATAACTTCCGGGTAAAAAAAGAGGCTGCCGAAAATCCGGCAGCCTTTTTCTATTGATGGGGTGCAAAATTACTTAAGCAATACGACTTTCTTGCCGGAAGTATATTTGCCGCTGTTCATTCTGTAGAAATAAATACCGGAAGCGACTTGCCTGCCGTTCAGGTCCTTGCCGTCCCAGGTGAAGAAATCGCTCTTGGCGGAATCATGGGTGCGGTCGAAACTGCGGATCAGTTGTCCCTTGCTGTTGTAAACGCTGATGTTCACGTCACCGGCGGCTTTGATGCTGTAGTTCAGCCTGGTTTCAGGATTGAAGGGATTGGGATAGGCATCCAGCAACTGGGTGACCTGCGGAATGGGAGGCGGGGTCGTGCTGTTATGATTGGTAAGCGTAATGCTGATGGGACCATGGAAATCCGAAGCACCGCTCAAATCAAGATTTTGCAGCCAGTAGTAATAGGAATTGCCAACCACCACTTCCTCATCGGTAAACACATAATTGGACTGGGTGGAGGTGTTGGTAGCCGTAATCATTGAGGGGATGCGCAGAGCAGAGGCAAGATCGCCGTTGCTGCCGCGGTAAATGTAATATCCTGAAACATTGGTTTCAGACTGGGTGGTCCAATGCAGATCCAC
>DAHVPA010000059.1 GCA_027318525.1 Candidatus Cloacimonadota bacterium
AAGGCAGTGGCGCGATAGATATAGACCAGCTCATCCAGAGCGGCTTTGCCATTGAGTTTGGCAATATAGGACAAGGCGACGGAAGGATAATCACGCACAAGATAATAAAGTGCGCCATAAAACGCAACCAACTGCTCTTCCATGCCTGTGAGCTGCATATTGAGCAGGCTGTTCAGGCTTTGTTCCACCAAGGGGAGGTTTTCCGCTTCCCAGCTTGCCTGCAGGAGCTTGAGGATAATCAGCTTTTCTCCTGAATTGAGAATAAGGTCGGCGACAGGCAAGAGTGAAGCTGCTTCCCCCCTGAGCAGAGTCTGTCCCATCACCCCGTCCAGTTTGGATTTGTCCTCCTGCCGTTCCAGAAAGGCATAGAGCTGACGCAGTTTGGGTGTGGCATTCTGTTCGGCATAAAGCGTCCAAAGCAAAACCGCCGCCTGGGGCGTGGTGTCATATTGCAGAGAAGTGAGCCAGACCTCCTCAGCCCGCGTCGAATCATATTCCAGATAGAGCGAACCCAGGGAATTGAGGAAAGTGGAATCCTCTCCAGCCAGCTTCAGAGCTTTGTCCAGCAGTTCCACTCGGCTGACCTTGCGCATCTGCTGTTCGAGATAAAAGAGTGAAGTATAGGCACGCGCGGAAGAATAGCTTTTCAGATATATCTGCAGCAGGCGGAGGGCTTGTTCATTCTGCCCTCGTCTGGAAAAGACATTGTAGGCTTCCTCGAGCATGGTTTTGTCCATAATGCCCTGCGCCAGCAGAGAATCAGTCAGACCGGCAAAATAGGAAAGCGGGACTTCATCCTGTTCGACCCTCTGAAAAACCGCTGCAAAAATACCTTTGCCGATAGCCGGTGCCTGGGGGTCATAAAGCTTTGCCAGACGGTAGATTTGCTCCGCATCCCTATATTGATAATCAAAATAGAGACAGGTGGCGGCAGAATAGAAATAGGCGGAATATTCGTTAGGCTGGGAAACCGGCTTGGGTGCAGGAAGATTGCGGGCACAACCTGCCAGAAGCAGTCCAGTCACCGCCGCAGCAGAAAGAAAAAGCAGTGCCCTGCCGGAAGGGAGACTTCTCAAAGCTGCTTACTTGGTCTTGAAGGTTACGGAAAGCTTTTGCAGTTCGAGCAAAATGGGCAGTTTATCCCCGGCGGGATAATAGACCACGTTATCAATCAGATAGGCGCGTTTTTGATCAGTGTCATAAAAGGCAAAGGTCTGGAATCCGCCGCAATGTCATGCTTGGGATTCTTCCAGGGACCCATAATCCTCCAGGCATGATATATGCCAAAGGTGAGGCGTTCGGAACGGATGAGTTTGGGGTCAAATTCGTCACCGTCATAGTATTTTTTTGCCAGTTCGGCACGTTTTGCCAACAGCCAGGAAACCTTGATGGTGTCGGCAGCCATATCCTCATAATAGACGGACACGTATTTATCGGGAAAGTCCCTGTTTTCGCTCCTGATGCGGTAAAGGAAGCTCAGGAAGCGGTTCTGTTTATCATCGCTGAAAAGCCTGTAGTTTTGAGGGATTTTGAGCTGGAAAGGATAGGGCTGAAAGAAGTCATCGGGTATCACATTGGTTAGGTAAATCTGATAGGCAAGCCTTTCCCCATAGCGGTTGAGGAAGATTTCAAAGAGGCGGTTGCCCTGCATCAAAGTCAGGCGCAGCAGGCTTTCCAGCTTGTCGCCAATCATATAAACAATAATCTGGTCAGTAACCCAGCGGTTTTTGGCGATAAAGATTTCCCCGCCGGAATTCTGCACCCGTTCCGTCATGCGCTTGTCAATCGAGGACCGGATATGCTGGGAGGTCTTGCCCTTGGATTTGAGGTCACCCATAAAGAGCAGGTTCTTGTATTTGCTGAGATTGTCGATATCAGTGATGTCGCCGCGCTTGAGGGTGAAGTATTTTTCGTTGACCACGATATAGGTATCGCGCTCCAGACTTCGGCGCAGATAGTTTTCCGTCATCTTCCAGGTATTGTCATCACAGAAAATCAGAATGACATTGTCATCTCCCCAGGCAGGGGGTTTGGAGCTATCCACCACAGATTCATAAAAGCTGTATTTATCAGGTTTGGAATTCCCCTTCCCGCAGGAAACCAGAAGCAGGCTAACGACCATCAGTAAAGCCGCAAGATATAGCATCTTCATCATAATACGCATCCTCATCCTCCGGATAAAGTGGTTCAGGCGTCCTTACGGACTGCTTTGAAATAATTGGCACCGCTGAAGACGGTCACCACCGCCACCAGCCAAAACCAGAGCTTGCCGCCGGCTAAAATTGCCGGATGCAAAAAGTCCAGTGCCCAGGCTCCCAGGCAGATCACGATTCCCACCATCTGCAGGACAGTCTTGAGCTTGCCCCATTTGTCGGCAGGGATGATGATGTGGCGGCGGGCATTGACTTCGCGCATGATGGTAACAAGCACTTCACGCAGGGCTATGATGGCAAACACGAGCCAGGAAAGCTTGAAAGGCGATGCCCAGGTCAGGACTCCCAGAGCTGCGAGGACAATAAACTTATCAGCCAGAGGGTCCCAGATTTTCCCGAAATTGGAGATGACATTGTATTTGCGGGCAAGATTGCCATCCAGCCAGTCTGTAAGCGCAGCTGTAACAAACACAATCCAAGCCCAGACCAGGGCTGGCTGGGTTCCTCCATAGACAGCCAAAAGCAGGAAGACAGGCGTCAGGACAATGCGGAAGATGGTCAGCAGATTTGGCAGATGTTTCATCACTTTTCTTCCCCGGGGGTTCTCTCTTCATGCTTATATTTGAGCACAAAGGGATAGGCAGTAAGCGAAGCAGCCAGCACCACCAGCAGTTCAATCAGGAAAAAGGGAATGCCGATGCTGTAGAGCAGCCAATCACTGCTATAGCAAATCTGATAGATAAAGAAACTGAGCAGGACAGGCAAAAAGCTGAGCAGCAAGGTGTTGCCCCAGAAGTGGTCATGGACGGGCACTTCCTCCCTTTGTCTGGTCTGCATAAGATGTTTGATGCGAGCCAGGTGATGTTCATAATGCAGCCTTTTGAGCAGAAAGACCAGATATATGACCAATCCGATAAAAGCTATGAGGATCCAGCGTATCTGATTCAAGGCATCAACCCTTTGGAATGCATATTTCCAGATGTCATTCTGATACTCGACCATCATGCTTTCCTTGTCGGGATGTTTATCCAGCCAGTCTTTGAGGATAAGCTTGTTTGCCCTGGCTTTGGCATTACCTTTCAGATAGATAATCAGCATATCGGGCAAAGCATCGTCTTGTAACACTTCTTCCGCCTGGTCCAGACCGTATTTTTCGATCATGTCGCCGGCGGATTGTTCACTGGATTTATAGACTGTATTGCGGATAAAGTCATATTGCTTGAGCTTTACCTGGAGCGAATCCATTACTTCCTGATCCCAGGTGTATACCATGATGGGATAGGTGGAAATCTGATTATACTGATACTGAATCTGGCTTTGCACCAGATATTCAACAATAGTCCAGCCCAAAATCAGCAGAATCCCTGTGACGATGAGCATGATGAATTGCTTTTTCATGAATCTTTCCTTGGAAATATCTTTACCAGTGCTTGCCTGCAGGTTTGCGGACCAGTTTGGCAATAAAGGATTTGGGATAATCTGTCGAATGAATCATCCCCGGCACATCCAGACCTGTTCCCAGCAGGGCTCTTTCCAGATCAGGCTTGCGTTCTATGGGATAGATGGTCCAGGCGGTTCCGCCTGGTTTTAGACACCAATCAATGCAGACCATAATGTCTCTCATCCTGCAGGTTGTTTCATGCCGGGCAGCAGTCCTTAGAGCATCCAAACTGAGTTTGCCATCACCCATTTTGCACCAGGGAGGATTGGAATAAATCAGGTCATATTGTCTGTATTTGAGCAGGGATTTGTGGTCGCGGATATCACCTGTGATAAAGTGGCAGTCTATTCCCAGTTTGAGGTTGTTTTCCTGCGCCAGGTCGGTCAGTTCTTTAAAAAGCTCAATCCCTTCCAGTTGCCAGCCGGGTTTTTGCAGGGCAAGCATGAAACTGACAATGCCAAAACCTGAGCCCAATTCCAGACCCAACAGCGTTTCAGCCTCCGTATATTTGATCACTGTATCCTGTAAAAAGACTGAAGCATCGGTAACGGGATGACCCTTTTGCAACTGCTCAATTTCGGCATCAGTAAAGGGTAATTTGACTTTTGTCTGATTCATCCTTACCTCAAATCCAACATATTGTTCAGACATTTAAGAGCGGCAGTTGCAGTCTCGGGTTCAACTTTAATCAGGTGCTGATGCTGCTGCAAAGCTTCCAACACGTCTTGCAAGGTGGTTTTTTTCATGTTTTGGCAGATGGCAGTGCGGCTCAGGGGCAGGATGCTTTTTTCAGGATACATAGAGTTGAGAAGATCAACCAAACCCATTTCTGTAGCTATAATCAGCTTGTCGTGACTTTGCGCATAATTCATCATTCCGCTGGTGGACATCACCAAATCGGCATTTTTAACTATTTCCCATTGGCATTCGGGATGAGCCAGCAATACGTATCCGGGATAATCCCGACGCATCTTTTCCACATCCTCAAGCCTGAATCCCCAATGATGGACAGGACAATAGCCATGCCAGACAGTCACCTTGCGGTGTGTCTGCGAAGCTGCCCAGGTTCCCAGATTCTGGTCCGGAACAAAGAGGATTTCCTGCTCTGCGGGGATGGATTCAAGCACCTTTACGGCATTGGAGGAAGTGCAGCAGATGTCGCTTTCCGCCTTGACCTCAACCGTGGAATTAACGTAACAGACGACTGCTGCGCCGGGATGTTCGTCCTTGAAGGCTCTCAGTTGTTCGGCTGTAATCATATCCGCCATGGGGCAGCCTGCGTCGTCATTGGGCAGCAGGACTGAGGCTTCAGGATTAAGAATGGCTGCCGTCTCCGCCATGAAGCGCACTCCGCAAAATACGATTACGGGTGCATTGGCTGCTCTGGCTTGAATGGAGAGCTGAAGCGAATCTCCGGTATAATCTGCAATCTCCTGGATGGCTACCGCCTGATAATTGTGTGCCAGGATGACAGCGTGATTTTCCTGTTTTAATCTGATGATTTCCTGCTGAATTGGGTTGAGCATATATGCCTTCGCTTTGGTTAATAACCTGTGTGCCCAAAGCCGCCGGCATTACGGCCGGTCTCGTCCAGACTGTCTGTTTCCACCAATTCGGTTTCGGGCACAGTCTGAATCACCATCTGGGCGATTCGCATCCCGGGAGTTATGACAAAAGGTTCATCTCCTGCATTGAAAAGGATGACCTTGATTTCACCACGGTAATCGCAATCTATGGTGCCGGGACTATTGAGGATACCGATGCCGTGCTTGGCAGCCAAGCCGCTGCGGGGTCTGATTTGAGCTTCAAATCCGGGGGGAAGGGCAAGGGCAAGTCCGGTCGGGACACTGCAGCGTCCTTGCACGGGAAGGGTCAGCTCTTTCTCCAGAGCAGCTTCCAGATCATATCCGGAAGCATGGGAAGTCATGCGCCGGGGTGTTCCAGCCAGTGCTGACAGCCTTTTGAAACTGACTCTTAGCATAGCTCAGTTACTGCGGTCTACAATAAAATCAGCCAGCATATTGAGCAGCAGCGCTTTGTTGCCAAAGTGGCTCAGCGCTTGTCTGGCTGCCTGTTTATAATCGTCTGCCATCTGGCGTGACTTTTCCATTCCATAAACGGAGGGGAAGGTCATTTTGCCGGATTCCCTGTCTTTGCCGATGGATTTGCCCAGTTCTTCCTGGCTGCCTTCGATATCGAGCAGGTCGTCCACAATCTGAAAAGCCATCCCGATATTGGTGCCATATTCTTCCAATGCCTTGAGCTCGGCAGGTTTGGCTCCGCCTGCTCTGCCTCCGAATCTCAGGGCAAGATTGATCAGACGGGCGGTTTTATTCTGATGAATATATTCCAAAGTCTTTTTATCAGGCTTTTTACCTTCTGATTCGATATCTGCCATCTGACCTGCAATCAGCCCCTTGGCTCCACATTCGGCAGCCATTTCTGCCACCAGTTCCTGCTTGATTTTTTCCGGCAGGGGTGCCCAGGTCAGCAGCTCAAAGGCTCCCACCAGCAGGGCATCTCCAGCCAGCAGCGCTACTTCTTCTCCGAATACGGCATGGCAGGATTTCTTCCCGCGGCGGTATTCGTCGTTGTCGATATCGGGCAAATCGTCATGAATCAGGGTGTAGGTATGCAGCATTTCGATGGCTGCTGCCACATAGGTGATGGGCTCCAAATCTTCCTGAAACAGCTGCCATGCCAGCATGGTCAGATAGGGACGCATCCTTTTCCCGCCGGCAAACAGACTATAGCGGATGGCTTTGTGGATTTCTTTGGGATACTCGTCTTTACGGGGCAGAAAGCGGTCCAGAATGATGTTGACCAGTTCCTGTTTTTCCTTGAGGTCGCGTTTGAAAAGCACGCGATTATCCATTCTCTTCCTCCGTCGGCAGTTCTTTGGCAAGTCTTTCGTTCAGGATATTCACTTTAAGTTCCGCTTCAGCCAGTTTTTCCTGGCATATCTTCAGGAATTTGATGCCTTCTTCATAGAGGCTGATAATCTCATCCAGAGTGGTTTCCTGTCTGGACATCTTTTCTGTGATGCCTTCCAGCACCTCAAGCGCCTGTTCAAACTTCAGGTCTTTGTCGTTAGCTGTAGTTGGCATATTACGCAACACTCCCAGTTTATATCGAACTTTAGCATCTGTGGAAAACCCTTTTTTGTCAACCCTTTTTTTAACCCGGCTGCAAGTCTGCTCAATTCAGCCCTGACATCCTCCGTCTTTCCACCTGCCTGATACCTTTGCCCAAGCATTGCCATCCGGCAACAGGATTGGCTCATGAATCCCGGTCTGAACAGAGCTGAGAGCTATTCCCCACTTTGACGAAAAGCTCCTGTTTCATTATTGCTGACGAGACTCTGTAGAGGGTTTTCAGAGGCAAAGTCTCTGCAGACTCTCTGCAGAAGCAGGATTTGAAGAAAGAAAAAAAGCGGAATAAAATCAGGAATCAGGGCAGGGTGATGATAATCATCGCAGTGCCGCTGCTGATCCCAATAATCTGTTCACCTGCAGTCACCACGTTGCTGATGCAGCGCGCCTGCCAGTTGTAGACACTGAGGTCATCGAGGGGATACTGCAGCCCTCGGGAATAAGAGAAACTGCATTCCGGAGTGGCGGAAAGCAGGGAGATGATTGTGCCCTGCGGATAGGTATATTGCATATCTTTGTCAATCAGGGTGATAAGCTGAGTCCTACTGACAACGCTGCATCTGACTCCGCTGACCTGAGCCAGACCGAGGTTTTGAATCAATGCCAGAGAATGGTCAAATCTGCCCATAAGGTCGTTGCAGATAAAGATTTCCAGCACTCCCTGCTGGATGCAGTATTGCACCGCCAGGGTCGTATCAGTATCGTCCTTTTCGGTGGGATAAGCGATGATTTCGCATTCGGATGGGATTTTTTCCAACAGTTGAGGCGGGATGGAATCGAAGTCACCGATTGCGATGCGGGGTTTCAGTCCCAGTTCAAGACAGCGTGCATATCCGCCATCCACAGCCACAATCAGGTCATCCGGAGAAATCGAGGCATAACAATTGAAGATTTCCTGCGGAGCATGTGGTGTAATCAGCCAGGCGCGCGGAAAATGCGGTCTCATTTACCGGCGTAGTAAATGGCGTCGTCTATGCGGTTGAGATAACGGGAGGGATTGACCTTTGCTCCGTTGACCAGCACCTCATAGTGCAGATGCGGACCGGTGGACATACCCGTGCTGCCCATCAGAGCAATGATCTGACCCTTGCGGACCCTGTCGCCTTGGGCAACCTGAAAACTGTAGAGATGTCCATAACGCGTCTCAATCCCGTTGGCATGCTGGATTTTCACCAATTTGCCATATTCCTGGTCATAACCGGTCAGGATTACCTCACCATCTGAAGTGGCATAGATGGGGGTGCCCATCTTATTTGCAATATCTACTCCATAATGGAAATAAAGACTGTGGTAAAAGGGGTGCAATCTGGTGCCCCAGCCGTCAGACCAGCGTCCGAAAGTGGGAAAGATGGAGGGTCCGTTGTCGATGCGCAAGAGATCTGTCCCGGATGCCGTTGCAACATATTGCGAAGCTTGGGGTTTGAGGTCAACACTGCCGGTAATCTGCTTCAGCTGCAGTTCGATGGCATTTACCCTGGCATCCAGATAGGAATCATAGACAAAGGTGTTGTCCGAAATAATGCTGCCATTGCCCGAGCTTGTGAAAGGATAATACCTGCCGGAACTGCCGCTCCGCTTATCCAGCATTTGCATGGAATCAAGCTTTTGATAGATGGAATCGACTATCCCAGAGTAATAATCCAGCTTGTGCCTGAGCTGCAGATTCTCCTGTTTGAGCCTTGCCAGATTGGCATTGGTCTGACCCAGCCCCCTCAGATTGAACAGGTAAAGCGCTGCCAAAACCAGCAATCCCGCCAGAACACACACCGTCAGCCCCAATACAATCCCGTGGATGTTCAGCTCGCGCTTCATCCCATCCAGACCATACTGGTAAGTCACTTTCCAAAGTCTTCTGACCTTGAACGGGTTCATCTTCATCGGCATTGCTCCTGACTTTTACAGCTTTTATTATCCCCCTCAAAATAGGGAAATCCATTAAACTAATTATCAGCTTTAAGTCAAGTAATTTTCATTCCAAAACCCTAACTCATCATTGCCGCCGGCAAGATTTTGTCTTGACTTTTTTTCACGGCAAAGGATTGTGCAAATTATATGAATATATCTCTTCAGATAAGGAGTTAGCATGACTACTACCCCAACCGCTCCACCCCGCAGGAAGAAACTCCGCTATATCCTGCCCCTCGTCCTCATTATCCTGATTGTGCTGGCAGCAGTGCTTGTGCCCCGCTATAACCGTTATCTGCGTGAACGCAGAGCCAAAGAGGTCAGGACTGCTTTGGAAGCTTTTCGCGCCGCTGCCGACCAGACCTGGAAGACCAAAGGCAGCATCAGCGGAATCACGGTTGAAGAATGCCTCAAAACCGCCGCTATCAGTCCCAAAGTCACAGCTAAATGGCAGTTTGTCATCGCCTGGAAAATGACTGACATCTACACGACCGAGATGGTCGACAAGCTGCAGGACGTCAATACCAACGAACTGGCTTATGTCTCCCCCTACAAGATGGTCATGGCTGTAGCCAAAGCCGGAAACCCTGTAGGAGAAGGCGTCAAAATCTGGTATGATGGCGAAACCAACAGCTATCATGGTTTTGGAGTCGATAGCCGCATCGAGCCGGATTGGAGTGCTGTCTTTCCCAATCCCTAAGTGAACCGCGCTTACAGCCAGGCATTTTGTTACCGTAAAATAATATTTGCCGATGCTTAAATATTGATTTATTCTATTCATATAGTATAAACAAATCAGTGGAGAAATAACTATGCCCAAATACCTGATTGTCGGTGGAGTAGCCGGCGGAGCCACAGTTGCGGCAAGATTACGCCGTTTGGATGAACAGGCTGAGATTATCATGTTTGAGAAAGGGAAATACATTTCCTATGCCAATTGCGGCTTGCCCTATTATATCGGCGGAGTAATCACAGAGCGCGACCGCCTCTTTGTCCAGACTCCCGAATCGTTCCGTCAGCGCTTGAATGTGGAAGTGCGGGTGGAAAATGAAGTCATCCGGATTAATCCCAAGGAAAAGACCGTCCTGGTGCGCGACCACAAGCAAAACCGCGAATACACCGAAAGCTATGATAAACTGGTGCTGTCACCCGGTGCCGAGCCTGTCAAGCCACCTATACCGGGGATTGATGACAAAGCCATCTTCATCCTGCGCAGCGTGCCCG
>DAHVPA010000005.1:0-1035 GCA_027318525.1 Candidatus Cloacimonadota bacterium
AGATGCTGAGTATCTGCATGGACTGCTGGCATGCATTTATATTCACAATGTCCAGATAAGTAACATGAAGTTGATCAACCTGAGATGCGAGTTATTGGAACCCATCAGGTTATATCATTGCTCAGAAATCAGTTTAAACAATATCAGAATAATAAACAGCAACGGCAACCTGGTTTGTGGTGCCTTAATATCATCTTGCAATCATGTGATAATTGATAATTTTTATGTAGCCGACATAACTTTTCATGGTTTCAACGCAGCCATCTTTGCTGGACAAAACACAGATATAGTTGTCAATAACATGGTTGTCTCCAATACCAGAGCGACTAATATCGATGGCAATGTGAGCGGGTTATTTTTTAGTAATTCTGATCTCTGTTTACGTAACTCGATCATGGTTAATAATTACGCTGTTGATGCCTACTTGTTTTCGTATCAGGCTGTAATTCCGGAATATGCATCACGTAATCTGGAAATGAGCAATGTGCTAATTGCGAAAAATCAGATAGGCACCTCCTGGGCTATATGTCCAATGGCTATTCAGCATGCATATCAACCTGTTCATATTTACAACTGCACTATTGCAGGAAATTCATCCGGGACTACTTTTACCAGAGTTTTTGGATATTCAGATATACGTAACTGCATATTTTACAATCCACAAAGCTACAGAGACCTAGCTCTCGATAACCTATGGTATGATACATATACTATGCAGGATATTGAAGCTGAAGCTAGTGTCCTAAACAGTTCTTTCTACAGAAGTTCTATCAATATCGATATACCCAGCCTGGCTACCTTGGAGGGTAACCTGTTTAGCACCAATCCCCTCTTTCTTGGAAGCGTGACAGATACACTCAGCGTAACAGATCCTGAATACTATTACCTGAGTGCAAACTCTCCCTGCATCAATACAGGAACAGCGGATACGACCGGAATGAACTTGCCGACTACAGACCTGGCAGGTAACCAGAGAGTCTGGAACGGTAGAATTGATATGGGCTGTTATGAATATAGAGCACCTGTGGCAAATGA
>DAHVPA010000005.1:1045-24412 GCA_027318525.1 Candidatus Cloacimonadota bacterium
ATGTGTTACTTTGCCATATAAGCTTCGTAATTCTAGTTGAATCATGTTGTGCACTTGTAAGACTATCAGTCTGGGATTTATGTATTAATTCGTCATTGATTACACCATTAAGTGCAATCACCCAAAGTAGAATAATTGTCATGAACAAGGCAATTTTATATTTCATAGTACATTCCTGTTTTATCTATGAGTTATCTTATTAAGGTTATCTTGTTACTGGTTTGCTGATCATCGGCTATTACGTTAATGAGGTAGATACCGGAGGGCAGCTTTTGTCCATTGTTATTCCGGCAGTCAAAAACGGTGGAATAGAACTCACGGTTCTGCTTGCTATATTCTGATAATCCGGCTTTGCGTACATGATCGGAGTATCTTTGTGAGAGGGCAATGCTGCGCACTTTCTGCCCTTTCAAATTATAGATTTCTACAATAGGGTTTTGCTTTGCTTTTTGCGGTAAAGTAAACTCTATATAGGCATAACCACCCTTGCTGCCATTGACCATGATAGGATTAGGATAGGTGCTGAGCACAATCTTCTCCGGCAGGGCAGGATACTCTGGATTATCATTGGCAACAGGCGGTGCACCATATTCATAACAGCCCATGTCAATCCTGTTATTCCAGATTCTCTGGTTTCCGAGTAAGTCCATGTATGGAATATTCAGTCCCAAAGTATCAGGGGTTCCTGCATTTATGCATGGTGAGGAACTACTCAATTGGTAATATTCAGGCATAGTTTCATCATATTGGGTATTGCCAACTCCAAGAAACAATGGATCTGTATTCAGCATAACATTGTTAGTGGTTACATAGGAAGCATTTGATGCTGCATAAGAATGTTTGAACAGACTATAATTAACAGTTGGATAATGTGTGAGAGTGTCATACACATTGATAAATGATACATCAGCAATAGTACCGGGATTGGAAAAAATCGTATTATTGATATCACAATCACCTTTAATATAGGCGGCTCTACTGTTTGCGCCGTTGTTATTGGCAATAGTGCAGTTGTTTATCTTCATTCTTTGGAAACGGTTGTTTATACTTACGGGTGCTTTGCTCCACAGCAGGCTTCCGGTTGATACATTATTATAAATCAGTGTGTTTGACATATCAAGGTTGTATTCAGACTGATCACTTCCTATGTTCTGGTAAAACAAAGCCGCAACGTCATAGCCCTCGCAGTTGGAGATTATACTGTTTCTAATCGTTAAGTCAACTTCTGATGCACTTATTCCCATGAAATTAGCCATATCTCCTTCTATATCCAGATTATTGATGAGCACATTGTTGAGAACTACATTGTCACAATAATTCATTCTGAAAGCAAGGTTGAGGTCATTAATAACAGCATTGGTTACAATGATATTGTCACAAAAAACTCTATTATTATAAATCAAATCAATCCTTGGTCCCCCAAATGTGCCGTCAAATTTCAGGTTCCGAAGTGTAATATCCTCTCCATTACCAAATCCGATTGGACCTATCGATGCAATACAAGGAGCGAATGATATGTTCTCTACTCTAATATCATTCTGCATGCTGCATCCAAAGTAATGGCGTAAGGATTGTTCAGAATCGAATATTGTGTTTTCCATACTACTTCCGATTAAACGAGTATGAGATTTTAGTGCAAATGGATAATACTGTTGAGAATTTGAAAAATTATACATTCCTGGAGCGAGGAAAATAGATTTCGGGTTAAAACTATCCGACTCAATTACTCGAACTGCATAAGCTATGGTCTTTAAGGGTGAGTCCTGAGTCAGTCCTGTATTTGTATCATTTCCTGTTGGCGAGACGTATAAGTCATGATTAACTAGCGTTAAAAAAGGACTTTCTACAGATAAATCTATACTATTGATATCATCTGTTGTCACAAAAAAGTAGTCAGGTTCAGTAAGTTGAACGCTTAAATATTGCAAATCTATGTTAATTGGATTGGGTAGCGACCTGATGGAAATGTCCATAGCATGAAATCCAATGTTGTTATAAACGCTGTTTTTATTAACAGTATCAAATGATATCATGCCAAGATCGTATCCTTCTATTAGAATTCCACCTGTTGAGATAGTACCATAATTATCATGTATTATGGTATTGGACATTGACAAGTTTACACCACAGAAGTATACTCCACCTGCGGCAAGACCTATACAATCTTGAATAATACAATTCTGAATTTGTATACTTGCATTGTTATAGACTTGAATTCCGCCGCCGAAAGGTCCTATGCCTGTTAGACACTGACCAAGATTGTTTGGAAAGTTATTCATCATAGTAAAGCCATCAATAGTGACACTCTCTCCATTTGTTACTCTCAGACAGGGATTGGGAACAGATGTGTGGATTATCGTGCTATCTATAGTCGCTTGTTCTTGGGTCAGATAATACCTGCTTCTGATGGTTATACTCCTACCCGAAGTATTTATATATTCAAGATATTCACCCGGATATACTTCAACAATATCGCCGTTGGAGCTTGCAATAACTGCTGTTTGAATTGATGTATACTGCTGTGAGCCATCTATCGACACATAACGGGTTATACAAAGAAATTTCAATGGAATAAGTAACAATATCATGCATAATAGAGTTTTCACAATTACCTCATAAACGGTGGGTGGAGACTCCACCCACCCAATTCATTAACGCACCTGCTTATTTAAGCATAAGCATTTTTTTAGTCAAGGCTTTCCCGTCTGTAGTCAATCTGTAAAAATAAACACCTGAGGAAGCCATCTGACCTTTATTATCTTTTCCATTCCATTTAAAGGAGTGGTACCCGGGACTCATTTTCCCATTGATCAATGTGTTAACAAGCTGCCCCTTAGTATTGTAGATTTCTAGTTTAACATCTCCTGATTTAGCTATGTCAAATCTGATGGTTGTCTCAGGATTAAATGGATTAGGGTAATTATTCATAGAAAGGGTTGGTGCGGGTACTGGTGATATGTTATCATCTGCAGACGTAGTCATCTGAAGAGGAATGGTGAGGATTGTATGCTGACCTGGGATCACTGTAACATTGGGAATAATAACATCCTGGTAATCCCATCTGGAAACTTTGACAGTATAAGTTCCTGTTCCGGTAGGGTAAGTATAGGAACCAGATAAATCTGAGAATTCAGGTAATTTCCCGGTAATGGAGATTTTTGCACAATCAATCGAGCGCAGAGTAATGGCATCATAAACATTACCAACAATACCGCCAATATACTGTGAGTTATATTCAATAGCACCCATATCAGGAGCAGAGCCAGCAATCCTTTGATTATAATTGGCATCAAAGGCAGGCAACCAGTTCAGAGTAGTTCCTGAATCTATGCAAGGTGAACCTGCTTGCAATGAAAAGTCATTATTTAGAGTATCAGCAAACATGGGATTGGCATAGATATTCCCACCGCCATCCACACAACTCCATAAAGTTGGCATCGATGGGTCAAAGCAATTATAGTAAAAAACAAGACTATCATAGATAGAATAAAAATCGTCACCAACTATATGGTTACCATTATTTATAATATTATTTCTAAAGCAATAACTGTTAAAAGGGCTTAACAAAAACATGTTAAAACCGTAAAAAGTGTTGTTAAAAAAATGTGAAGTCTCATTTGAAATGTCGAGAACTCTTTGATTGTTAGTATCCGGAGTAAGTGAAACAATAGTATTATTGAACACTCTGGTCAAATCAGGATCTGGGTTAGGACTAGAGCTAAAATCAAATGCCTTTATCGCTGAAGTGAAGATTACATTATTATAGATATAAGCATTCAGATACTCTACATCATTTGAGGACACCCTGATACTGCCTGACAAATAATTATCTGCAAAATAAACAATTCCGCCGTTAGTGCCTCCCACACTTGCGCCACCACCAAAATTGGATGTACTATTAGTTTGAATATACGTATTTCTACGGCAAAAAGCTGTATCAGCAGCAGAATATGAATAAGCTATCAATCCTCTGGAGTTGAGGCTATAGTTACCATACATGCTATTAGTTCCATATTCATGCCGCAGGATTTCACTATCGTTGATTATGGGAGAGTTTAGGAACCTATTAAACAGAAATGTACTGTTTAGATAATATCCTGCAAGACCAGATTGAATATTCCTGTCGAAAGTGCATTTGGCAATAGTGACATCAGCAAAGTCATCAGGGGGATAATTCATGTTGCCGGACAAGGAAAAGCAGGTTCCTGCATAATTGCCGATGAAATTCACGTTGTAGAGGTCATAAAAAGTACAATCATAGACCAGCAAAGGATGTTCCGGGGTCATATTGTAACAGGCAAGGGCTGCAATGTTGTTTACAAATTTGCAGTGCCTGACATGGATATCAGCGTTCTGGAAATCCAAAGCTCCCAAATGTAAATAACTGGTCGGAGTACGGTAACCACCTGCCGTGTTTCTGAACTCACAGAACTCAAAAAAAGACCTCGGAGCTGAGGAGGTCATGAAGATTCCACCCCAGCGCCAGGAATCATTTGTCTCATAACGGTCAAAGACTATTGACTGTTCTTCAGTGCCTATTGCCATAATCCCGCCATAAACATCTATTAACTTGGCAGCAGGTTCTTGTCCATCCACCCAGGTAAACCCGGCTCCCAAAGTATTGGCATCAGCCGCATAGACCTTGATTTGCACACCGGGTTGGATAGTTAAAGTTACTCCTTCATCCACATACAAAAAGCCATCTATAATGTAAGGATTATTATCTACGCTCCAGACAGTATCTGCAGTCAGGTGTCCATGAACCAATATCGAATATCCGTTAATGGTAATCAGAAGAAAAAGAAGAATGATAGATTTTTTCATAGCAACTCCGAGTTTGTTAGTTACCGGCTTCCCACTTGTTGGGAAGCCGGTAATTTCTTAAGTTATTTAATCATCATCATTTTTCTTGCCTGGCATTTGCCATTACATTCTATCCGGGATATATACATCCCTGATGCAACTGGTTTCCCATTATCATCTTTACCGTTCCAAACAATTCTGTGTTTTCCTTTTGTTAGACTGCCTTGATAAAGACATTTAACCTTCTGTCCCTTTATATTATATATGTCAAGAATTACTTTTCCATCTTTGGGAATATCGAGGCAAATAGTCGTTTCCGGATTAAAGGGATTTGGGTAATTTGGTAATAACATAGGTTTAATCTGGACATTTGGTTCAATGATATTCAATGAAGACACTTTGCTACCAAGATTGTGCAAAAGACTGATGTAACTATCAAAGGTTGGCGTTTCTGCAGCACATTTTGGAAGAGCCTTTGTCCCACCCATAGCCAATCTCATGTAACAATATGCCTGGTCAATCATTGCATAGACAGAATCAACTAAGGTCTGAGGATTATCTATAATCAACTGCAATCTCTGTATTGCTGTAGGATAATCCCCCTCCTCAACATAGCATTTTGTTTTGACTGCTTCCTTTTCCAAATATGGTTTTAAGTCTATTGAAGAAATGTAAAGATCCAGGAACTCTCTTAATGATTGAAAATCTTGTTCAGTGCAACATTCAATCAGATACAAGAAATTTACAGCATATTTGGTCAAGAGTGAATCAGGATGTTGGATAGTAATCTCTTTGAACAAATCCTTTGATTCAATAAACTGTCCTGAATAAAAAAGGCTAATCCCATCCATAATCATACACCATAATGGAGATCCCTCAGGCTCGTCAAAGATAAATCCTTCTCTGCTTGGATAAAAACGTTCCCCAAGCTCCTGAAGTGAAGGTTGGAAAATGTTACCTCTGACATCAGCAACAGCCTGCGAATCAGCATAGGAGAGATTTGCCAGAATGTATTTATCCCAGTTAATAAAATCACTAAGTGGATCTTCAACATGTGAATTGGGAGGAGATGAATCAAGGTCATCTCTTATAGTATTTGTAGCATTGATAATCTGAGTAGTTTCTAAAGGGGCAAGATTTGTCAGGGATGTTGCATCTCCGATTAACTCACAGCCGGTATTATTAATAAAGCTGTTGCCAGAAAATCCATGATATTGGACACCACTGCTTCTGGAATATGTATTACCTAAAAACCCATGCGCCGGTAACAAAGCGATTTTATTGTTCATTATATCTACAATAGCCTTATTTATCCATACGCCAATACAAGATTCGTTAGTTGTATTGGTTGGTGTAAAGAAGTTATGATAAATCAAAGACTTATTGAAATTGGAATTATCAACGTAAATGCCAGCATATTTGTTGTTATAGAATCGACAGGAATCTCCTACTGATGATGTTGGAGGTTCAATAGTCCAATCATCAAAATTTTCTTCGTTATAATGACCTCCAACAAATATGCGTGAAGAAGTACTGAAAATGCCATACCCATTTTCATAAAAATCACAATTGTTAACATGAGTTATAGCACTTCTGAAAAGACTAATCCCGTTTTCATTATAGCTTGCAGGATTATCACGCTCTCCGAAATCACAATCAGTTATGTATGCAGATATTGTGCGAGGGTCACGATAAAATTGATTCCCATCATCAATAACGTAGATTCCATTTGAGCATTTTTTGAAAACTGAGCTTGTAACATGTAGTGCTTTAACCTCATTTTCATCGTCATTTAGGCCTATAAGGACTCCATACTTGCAGTTTTCAAATATCGTATTATTAAATTTTAACTCAATACAGTTTTTAACATATATATTATCAATATCTTCAATATTACTATTATTCATCTCATAAGATATTATGCTGTAACTATTATTTACTTGAATACCTTCCCACCTTGAATTTGGATTTGAACCGGAAATTGATAATCTGGTCAAAACATTAAGATCAGTCCAGTTCTGACTATCGAAACTCACCATATATCCAAGTGGTTCTGTTCTTATCCTATCACTGACCTTACCCCCAAAAACTAGTCCAAATTTTAAGTTACAATTCAAGATTTAACCAATCCGAAAAGACACATTTTGTTACATGACTTGACTAATCTGGTAGAGGTGTGCTTATCGGATTTATTTCTTAAGGAGTTAGAGAATGCGAGGCAAACGATTTACCCAGAGTCAGATCATCAAGATATTGAAAGAGCACGAAGCCGGGGTTGAGGTTACAGAATTGATCCGCAAGTACAACATAGCCAGGAACACGTTTTATATCTGGAAAAGCAAGTATGGAGGCATGGAGAACAACCAGGTTCAGAAGCTGAAAGACCTGGAGAGCGAGAACTTGAAGCTGAAGAAGCTGTTGGCAGAGAGGTGTCTGGAGATAGAAGCATTGAAGGATGTTTTATCAAAAAAATGGTAACGCCCCGTCAGAAGCGTCAGGCTGTCGGGGTGGTTATGGTACATAGCTTGAGTGAGCGAAGAGCTTGTCAGTTGATAGGCATTAACCGTAATACTCAACGCTATGAAACAAGGCAAAACAAGGAGAATGAGCAGATAGAGAAGTTCCTGCGGGCTAAGATTGCCCTGAGCAGATACCAGAGCTACGGATTACCGAGATTATTTCAGATGGTAGTCAGGCAATTTGGCAAAGTCAACCACAAGCGGGTGGAAGCTATTTACCGTAAAGCTGGATTGCAGTTATCCAGACGGATCAGGAAACATACGAAAAGAACACCGGTTCCATTGGAAAAACCTTTACTTCCCAATCAGTGCTGGGCCATGGACTTCATGAGTGACAGCCTTGAAAGTAACAGAAAGTTCAGGGTGTTTAACCTGATTGACGTATACAGCAAGGAAAGCATCCTGCAGGTTGTGGACTTTTCCCTGCAGGGAAATAGATTAGCCAGAGAACTGAGCCAACTGGCAGAGCACAGGCAATTACCGAAAGGCATCATTTGCGACAACGGGCCTGAGTTTACCGGCAAAGCCCTGTTCAGATGGTCAGAGCAGAATGGAGTCAGCTTGCACTTCATAGCCAAAGGCAGACCCACCCAGAACGGCTTTATCGAGAGTTTTAACGGCAAGATGCGCAAGGAATGTCTTGACAGGCATGTATTTCAGAACTTAATTGAAGCAAGAGAGAAAATCATGGATTGGGTGAAGCACTATAACGAGGAAAGACCGCACAGCGCATTGAATTACCTATCACCCTATGAATTTATCGAAGATTGGAATGTCAAAAACAAATGTAACTTTCAAACTGGTCTATAAAATGGGGTATGGTCACGAACAACAACCAGTGATAGGTAAAGTACAAGTTTATAATTTTCCATTATCATATGATATATTTGGGACAAATCAAATCGATTTTTCTCTAGCTGTACCATCAGATGTTGCTACAGACATCCAACCAAATGGTCAATTTAATGTTCAAATAACTTCTGCTGTTTTTTATCTGCAATTCATCGCAAAATCACAAAGGATTACGGTAGTTAAATGTGATGGAACACAGCAAGGTATTTGGACATTAAATACAGATAAGCCTATCTGCGTAAGATATTACAGAAAGTACTTGACATATTTTTAATATAATTCATTAAAAGATATAACATGAATGAAATATTAGAACTTTAGGGAGAAGTAAGAAATGGTAAAAAAGTTTTCTTTCATTTACTTTTCAATGTTGATCTTTTTGTTATCATCAAGTTGCTTATTAGCTGAGAATCAGGATATACCTTATGTGGTATTACCTGGAATGCCTCCAGATACGGTTTTCCCAATCAGAATGCAAATTTTCAAAACTCCGGACCAGGATACTTACACGAATTTAAAGCAATATCGGGTAGATTTTAAAATCTTTATTGATGAATCTGACTCGTTATACACAAATGCAAATTGTGAATATTATCTTTTATCAAATCTACCTGGTCAGACAACTACACTCGAATCGTCTATTGATACTTTAGTAACGCTGAATAGCAGCCATCCTGAAGTCACTGGATACTTTATTCTTAAGCCTGACCCAAAAGGGCTGGGATTTCATAAGCCAATGTATGTTTTAAGGAAACCTGTTCACAAGTATGCTTATAAGCCTGGAGTAACATTTTATGCTCATAAATGGGGAGATATCTTTTATGATAAAGTAATGCTGATTGATTTCAAAGATCCGGAGCAAATTTATATTGGTAAAAGTCTACATCTGCCTGAATTTGATAGAATCGAGTATTTGGATCTAGATACCGGTTGCTTTGAAAAAGTGAATCCTAACGAAACGCTCATTGAGAATTTCATAAGGTCGTTAAAACGTCGAAATATACCAACCGTGCGTTCACCACATTCCAGATGGATTTGGTCAGATGTTACAAAAATGGTCATAAACTCAACACCTTATTATTTTCCAATTAATGGCACAAACCCCAATCTTGAAAGCTTCAATGTAACGTGCTTCATTGGCTCCAATTATGATCAACAAGTACCATATTCTCAGGTGTGTGCATATCAGGTTTATGATCATGACGTTAATGATGAAGATGGACCATCTCCCGATTTCAGATTTTGTTCTTTAGGAACTCCAGCAAAGGTTATTGTTGATTGGTATGATGATTCTCATCATTATGTAAAAGTGATTTATATAATCAATAACTATTCTATTTATGGGACTATCCAATATCAAAGACCAAATATCAGAACTATGTATACTCAGAATATTGACAGCAATGAGTTCGTTTATCCTAGAGGGTATGCTGTATTATACTATTATTCTGGTTCTACCATTTCTCTACATGATATTAGCCCATTGGATGGGACGGGAAGGTATAATTTTAATGATATAAGTTGCAGTGAGATAGGAATTGCCTTTTACTTATCAGAGGAATCGATTTGGATAGAGGATTATTTAGATCATACTAAGTCTACGGGAATAGAGTTTTTTAATCCTGAAATAAATCCAGACTTTTGGGATAGAACCGACCCGAATCCAGTTAACTGGATTCCGAACCCGCTAAACTTTGTAATATATAATATTAAAGCCCATGATAATGGCGAGGTTGGTGTTAATCTACTTTATGACTACAATTCTCAAGCATGGAGCCTCAATGATGCAGACTATTGTGCAGGAGCAAATGTTTTAGAAAAATCTTTGAAGTACATTGAAGAAGTACAGGATATAACAAACAATATATTTAGTGAATGTAACTTACATATATTAGTAAACTATCAAACACAACAGGCTTCACATGTTAACTTATGTAATGGTACGATACAATCAGATAGAATAACACTAGGTAACATAAGAAACAATACTGAAACAGGTGATTTCTGGAATGTGTCTGTTCTGTATCATGAACTTAGTCATTGCTATATTCACTGGATTACCAGTTATCATGGCCAACCTGGTGGAGAACATGATTGGAATGAATTTATTGCTCATGATATTGGGTTCAATGAATCGATCGCAAATTATTTAATGTCAAAAATGAGAATATCCTGTAATTTTTCAGATGACATTAGTATTTCTGATTATTCTTTTGAAAACTATTATTCTTTAGTTAAGCGCCAGTTGCTTCCCAATACACAAATAGTTTATGGGGTTGATTGCTATATGAATTACTCAACTGGAGAACAAAATCCTCCAGTAAATAACAACGATCCTACTGATAGTGCTTCTAACCCAGGCTGGACTGATACTAATGATTATAATGCCTTTCAAGATCATGGTGCTAATCATTTCATTCATGACAGGACAGAATGGTGTAGAGAAAAGGATATTACGACACTTATTTGGGATCTTACTGATTCAGATGAATCAGATGATACCCCTGAAATAACAGATAATGTATGCTTCACAAATGAAAAATTATTCAATTGTATAAGTAGTGTGTCTGTTTCAGGACAAAATCCCATAATATCTACTACAATAAATCATTTATTACAGAAGCTGTGCATAAATGCCCCACAACCAACAATTGATAATGTAACTACATTAGCATTAAATCATAATGTTATTTTCTCACCTATTGTACCAACTATTCACAATGTAAATTTGAACGGTGGAGAAGAATTCAGAAATATTAATGAAGCTTTAATATCAGAGCAGCTTAATGATTATGACATTCTCGAAGTTTATCCTGGTAATTACGAAGATTCCTTAACGATTAATCAACCATTAACTATTATTAGTCATACGAATAATCCTGATGATGTCATAATTTCAGGTCTCGTCACTGTTCGTCAGAGTTCTTGCGCAGAAATTAAATATATCACTTTCGAAACTGGTGGAATAAATGCAAGTGAGTCAAGTCTGATTTTGGATGGATGTGTTTTCCAAAATATCCCGGGAGCAGCTCTAAGTTTTGAAGAACATTTATACAATAGCTCAATCAATAACTGCATTTTTAAAGAAAATCAGACAGCAATTGGTGATTTTTCTGGAAATTTCAAAAGAGAATATCATTTCAATAGAATCCAAAATTGCCAGTTCTTTCATAATCAATTAGCTTTATCTGTAACAGGTACTAATGTAATAAACTGTACTATAGCAGAAAATCAAACTGCTTTAGAAAATTGTGGTAGTAATTACACAAATTGCATTATCTGGGGTAATGATCAGCTATTCAGTAATTCAAGTAGTATTTCTTATTATAACTATTGCGATGTTCAGGAAGAAGTTCAGGGCATTGGAAATGTAAGTATCAATCCTCATTTTACTGCTTCCGAGCAAAATAATTTTACTCTGCAATGGGATAATATACTGGATAATCCTTGCGTTGATACAGGTAATCCGGATTTAGACGGAGATGGTTTAATGTGGTATGATGATGTGGATGACCAGGATCCGGATGGAACCAGAATGGACATGGGAGCTTATCCATTGATTGATGGTCATGTTCAAGGTGTTCATGTCATGAATAGAGGGCAAGTAGAATATATTAGTTTCCCCGGTCTAATCAGACCTGAGTTACAAAATGAAGAGAATCTACTTACCCACATTCATTATGTATTTGACCAATACAATGAAAATTGGTTTCTAGCTGAAAATCCAGCACCATACTTACATGTATACTCAAAAACTAATGATATATCTTTAGATATAACTCCACAAGGCGATGTTCCAGAGCATTTTATCTGCAGCCAATATGGTTATAAAGTCTGGATGTCAAGTTTAATGGAAGATGATGAGACATTGATACACTACAAGGGATATAGACCTGGGACAACTAATAACCTGGGGATGTTTGTCGAAGGGCTAACTCCATATGAGATAACGAAGGAGCTCTTCATAAAAAATCCAAATGATGCGATAAACTGTGATACGAATTTCTATTCAGGTGCATGGCAAAGAGAAATCTATCTTGGATATTATTTGCAGGAGAGTATGGATCCTTTTGATGCACTTGGTCCGGTTCTGAGTAATCTGGTGGGTATATATGCAAAGGACTGGTCTTTAGTCAGGGTTCCGGTAGCAGATGGAGGTTTGCTTCATCCGGAGGAACCTTGGTTAGATTTTACCAATATCTGGTTGGGTCGTGTTTCAAATGGACAGCAACCAACGATTAATCCCGGAGAAATGGTTGTAGTGGAATACATAGGAAATCCAGACCATACTGATGTTGTATTTAAATGGGGTGGTGAAAATCCTGACCAATATTTCCTCGATCCTGTCAGTCGCGATATGCCTAGACATTTTGGATATGAAGAACAACCCGAATACATACCAATTTTTATCCAAATGGATTTAGATCAATATGAAGATGGTAATAAACCCCTTGAAGTTGCGGTTTTTATAAATAACGAATGCAAGGGAGCAGCTGTAATTAAAGAAGACCAGGTTCAACTAAATGCCTATATATGCGCTGATTCAACCGATGCTCTTGCTTCAATGGAATTTCAACTCTGGTTCCCGGAAAAGCACAAGGACTTGAGAGTCGGCAGCTATCTTGTCATGAATGAAAACAATGGTAGATATGAACTCAGAAAGGCAACTGTGTCAGACTGTTCCAACTTCTTAAGAGTCTCTTTGGATGCAAGTAGTCCTCTAGTTGGTCCGATGGTTAATTCACTGATTGGGAACTTTCCAAATCCGTTTAATCCTGACACAATCATCAAATACGATATAGCAAAAAAAACTGATGCCAAGCTTGAGGTTTATAATACAAAAGGGCAGTTAGTCAAAACACTCTTTAATGCTACTCGTGAACCCGGTTCATATGCTGCAAAATGGGATGGAAAGAATAATAACGGAAGGACAGTTGGCACGGGAGTTTATTTCTATAGACTGTCAACTGATGGAAAAACCTTGACTAAAAAAATGCTGTTACTAAAATAAAATAAATGACTTATCGAAAGAGGGGGTTGTTTGACCCCCTCTTTCTATTGGGAGTATGAATGAAATTCCTTTTTTCAATTAGTCTGCTTATATTTTTTCCTATCGTTGTTATGAGTATAACCCGTACTGTAGCAATAGATGGGACTCAGCAATACATGACCATTCAAAGTGCAATTACTGCAAGTGTAAATGGCGATATAGTGCTAGTTTATCCCGGCACCTATATTGAGAACGTAAACACCATTGGAAAAAGCATTACACTTGCCAGCAGGTATTCTCAGAATCCATTACAAACTTATATTGACAATACAATTATCAATGGAAACCTCAGCTCAAGCTTAAAGATTTCTCAAGGAGAAACCGTTACAGTTAATGGATTTACCCTCATAAACAATCCTCAGCATCTCCTTCAAAATCCGGTCGCTATTCTTGGGGGTGGGTTATACGTTAAAAATAATTCACATGTTTATCTCCAAAACTGCATAATCCGTGATTGTATGGCTTATTACGGTGGCGGAGTGTATGCTGGATATAATGCTATTGTTGAATTCAGCAATGCGAAGATATTTTCGAATCAAGCTTTGTATTTCGGTGGAGGGTTAGCCTTAACTAATAGCGGTCAATTGCTGTGGAATAACCAACAATCCAGCAGCATTTATAACAACGTTGCCCCGGTTGGTATGGATGTTTTAGTTACAGACTGCGTAAACCAGATTAATATAAATCTGAGAATTGGCAGCAAAGCAATGAACGCACCTGACAGTTTTTTTGTTTTATGTTATGACAATGATGTGGCAGCAACTGTAACTATCGCCCAAAGCTATTTCAATTTCACTAATCATGATATCTATGTCAGCCCTGATGGGAACGATGATAATGACGGACTTACCTTTGCGACTTCCATGAAAACTATCAAGCATGCCCTGCAGGTTATCCAACCATCTCCGGATAGCACCCTGACCATATATCTCGCACCCGGAACCTATTCCAATACATCTAATGGTGAATTGTTACCCCTAAGCTTGAAATCGAATGTCAGGATTATCGGTTCTGGAACAGATTGCACAATTATTAACGGCGAACTGATCAGGGCTTTTTTCTGTGGTTATTGCGCTAATAATGTCTGTGTATCGGATATCAGCTTTATTAATGGAAAAGCTGCCAGTACAAATCCACTGGAATTTGTACATGCTAATGATATTGCCCTTAAAAACCTTGTTATTTCAAACACTCATTGCATGAATTCCAGCGGTGTTTTTTGTGCGTCAACCAACAATATCATCTGTGAAAATCTGGATCTTGGTAACAGCACACAGGCAAACTTTATTGCTACGTTTTATGCAAATGAATGTAATAACGTTTATTTAAACAAGATCGTCTCTCATAATAACACAATCACAAGCGCAGATTACTTTCAACTGGGAATTTTTTTGGATGAGTGTGATGTTGTACTTCGCAATACGATAATTGCAAACAACTCTGCTCACGACGCTTACCTGCTAAGTTATCAGAATGTTTATGAGCAGAATGCTGCAAATAACCTTGATATGAGTAACGTATTAATAACCAATAATAATATTACTCAATGTAGCATGGCTTTCAATCCGCTATATCTCCAAAACAGGTTTCAGAGAATCCAGGTAAACAACTGCACTTTTGCCGGTAATAGCGGTTCCAGCGGCTTTTCCTCTATCTTCGCTTACGCTGATGTCAGGAACACGATATTCTATAATCCACAGTCACCCTACGAATTGTATTTAAGAAATAACATCACATCTGCAGGCATACAGGCAGACGTAACATTATCTAACAACCTGTTCAGAACTGCTACTATAGGTAGTGACTTACCGAATCTGGTCACAAACGTAAATAATATCTTTAATGGAAATCCCCTCTTTCTGGGATATCTAAATGATTCATTAGATGTGACACAGTCTGAGTATTACTACCTGAGTGCAAGCTCACCCTGTATCAATACCGGAACTGCAGACACGACAGGATTAAATCTACCGTCTACAGATCTGGCAGGTAACCAGAGAGTCTGGAACGGTAGAATTGATATGGGCTGTTATGAATATAGAGCACCTGTGGCAAATGAAGACCAAATCAGCCCAATTTTACCAGATAAGATAATCCTCAGCATTTATCCCAATCCTGTCCTAGTCAATGGCAGCAAGGGTGGATATGCTTTTATCGAGTTTACCTTACCGGAAAAAGCCAAGGAGCAGCCTGTTATAGATATTTATAACCTGAAAGGGCAAAAGGTGCGCAGTATAACCCTTACCCAAAGCTACAATGATATGATTCGCAAGGCAGGTTTATCCAAGTCATTTAACAAAAACGGGGAGTTCTATTCCACTGTGTTTGACTGCAAAGACTCCAAAGGGCAGAAGCTATCTTCCGGTATTTACATAATCAGAGTAGCTGCTGATAACCTGATGACAACCGGTAAGATGACAATATTGAAGTAGTTAAGATATTAGAATCTATATAGCATTGCTACATATCCAATTCTGATTATTTGATATGGTTTGGGTAGTTGGGTAAAAGAGGTTCAATCAAAGGGGATAATCATGGAGCGGATGTCTTTGCTTTGTGAGACGAGCAGACCAATGATGACCAAAAGAATGCCCAAAATGGCACGGAGGGTCGGAACATCACCCAAAACAAAGAATGCGAGAATGGCTGTGAAGACGGGGATGAGGTTGGTAAAGAGGTTGGATTTGATAACGCCAAGTTCGCGGATTACTCCTGTATATAGGGCAAAGGCACCCACCGAGGCAAAAAGCGACATGGCGCTGATGGTGAGCAGTCCTTTGGAACTGTGCTGCATCGTAAAGAAATGCCCTGCATCAAAGTAAAGAAACAGCGGCAGGAAATAAAGCATACCGAAAAAGCTTTGCCAGCTTACGATGGTCAGGGTCTGATATTTAAGCGTGAGTCCGCGGACCGTGATAGCATAGCACATTCCTCCAAACACAGCCAGCAGGAGTAATAAAACGCCTTTGACCGTAGCCCTGATTTCATTCGATTCAAAAGCCAGCAGTGCTACTCCTGCCAAAGAGATAAATAGTCCGATAAACAGCCAGAGCGAGACCTTCTCTTTCAGCACCAGCCAGGCAGCCAGCACTGCAAAAAGCGGGATGGTGGCAATGATGAGCGAACCAAGCGTGCTGGAGACGTATTGCAGACCATTGGCTTCACCCACAAAGTAAAGGAAAGGCTCGAAAAAAGCCATCAGCATGAAGGCGGGGAAGTCTTTACGGGCAGGTTTTTCCTTATGTCTGAACAGCCAGGCAAAAAGGAAAAGCAGAATAGTGGCTATGACGAGCCTGACAAAAACGATTTCGATGGGACGGTACCAGACAAAGGCAATCTTGATCCAGACGAAGGTAAGCGCCCAGAAGGTCATGGCAAGCACAGCCTTCAGATAAGCCAGATGTTTTGTATTTAACGCTTTCATGAAAGGTATGGTTTCCTTTGTTTACAGGCTGTCCGAATCCAGCATGATGGTCACGGGACCGTCATTGGTCAGGTTTATCTGCATATCGGCAGCAAAGACTCCTGTGCTGACAGGGATTCCGGTCTTGCGCAGCTCTTCCACAAACGCAAGATAGAGCTCTTGTGCTTGTTGGGGATTGGCAGCCTGGATAAAATCAGGTCTGCGTCCGCGCCGGCAATCAGCATAAAGAGTGAATTGTGAGACCAGCAGGATTTCGCCCTGCACATCCTTGATGGAAAGGTTCATTTTGCCTTGGCTGTCTTCGAAGATGCGCAGTTCAGTCAGTTTTCGGGTCAGGCGTTGTATAGTTTGCAAATTATCACTATGAGTAATCCCGAGCAGCACAAGCAGACCTTTGCCGATAGCAGAAAAGGGTTTATCATCAATGCAGACAGTTGCAGAGGTGACTCTTTGAATCAACAGACGCATGATGGACGGGCTTATTCCTTGCCGAACCTGTGCACAAGGTAACAGCCGAAATCGTCCAGCCAGATGGTATTGGTAGCGTCTTTGGGGACAAAGATGGCAATGCGGGCAAAATTCACGGAGTTCTTCAGGAAACCGGCGCTGATTTCCGCTTTGCGCCAATCCTGTTTTGCTTTAATGCTCTTACGGAAGCTGTTGCGTTTGTTGCCGGCAGAGTCATAAGTCCAGAAATAGATGCGGGTGGCTTTGCGCATCTGGTGCTCTGCCCGCACAGACCCTTTGATATAGTAACCGCCGGTGTAGTTGATTTTAAAGGCGTCGGAAACGATATAGAGATTGCGGGGGGATTTATTAATCCGGAGCGACCTGTGACCGCTTACATATTGGATTGAATCAAGCACCACAGGCTCGTTCATATCAGTGGACGTGGAGATGATATACCAGCCGAGAGGAGAATCGGGATTGTCTTTGGCAGGATGTTCAAAGCTGTGATTGACAATCAGATTGGGGATATTATGGCTGTCAGATTCCATAAACAGCAATGATGAACCGGAAAAACAACCGGAAACCAGAAGACCAAGAATGATAAAAATCCAGTAATAACGTTTCATTTCATAAATCCCCGTTCATTCAGGTATTTTAATACCATACCGACCGCCAATCCGTTGATTAACAGGTTGGAGCCGCCATAACTGATGAAAGGCAATGGAACGCCGGTGGTAGGGACCAGACCGATGTTCATGCCGATGTTAATAAAGGTCTGAAAGACAAGATAACCGAAGATGCCGGAAATGGCAATCTTTCTTTCCTGCACCCTGATATCGCGGATGGCAATGGTTATCCGCCAGAAAATCAGAGCAAACAGAACAAGCAAAACCAGACTGCCGATAAAACCGAACTCCTCTCCGATTATGGAGAAGATAAAGTCTGTATGGTGCTCAGGAAGGAAGTTCATATTCTTTTGCGTTCCTTCCAGCCATCCTTTACCGATGGTTCCGCCGCTGCCGACTGCAATCTTGGCTTGAATGATCTGGTATCCTGCGCCCAGCGGATCACGCATGGGGTCCATAAAGGTGAGGATACGGTTTTGCTGATAATCTCTGAGTCCGCTCCAGAAAACCGGCATTATTATGCACAAAAACAGGTTCAGAATTGAGGCAACTGTTATCGTCACCCATGACAAGCGGAATCGTATTAGCGCTAAAATCAGCAGGATAATCCACACTATGATGAAAATCCAATGAAAGGAAGCAATGATGCTAAGCACCGGGCTGACCATCAGCAACAGATAAAACGCCGGAACACCCGCCGCTATATACATAGCCATCAGGCTCATCCAAAACATCAGAGTGGTGCCGAAATCAGGCTCGATAATGACGAGCAGGACTGGTCCCAAGACACAAAGGAAACCATAAATCAACTGTCGCGCTTCGTTCAGATTTTCTTTAGCCAGTATTCTGGCTGTTAATAAAATAGTCAACAACTTTGCGCTTTCGGAAGGTTGATAGGAAAAGCCAAAAATGTTAAACCAGCGATGCGAACCATTGATGGCAGGTGTAAACAGCACCAGGATCAGAAAGAACAGATTAAGAATATATAGCGGAATAACAAAAACATCAATCAGAGGCATGGGAACCTTGAGCAGAAGAATCAGAACTCCGCAGAGTATCCCGGCAAAAATCAACTGCCTCCATCAAAAGTCTTTTACAGATATCTGATCTCCTATCTTGCTGGTGGAGGCTGTATAAATAGCGATGATCCCGAAAACTACAATTAAAATCAGTAAAACAGCGAGAGTGTAATCAAACTTCTTTCTGTTTATCACTGCGCGACCTCAGCATCAGGATTCGGGCTCGGGGTTTCCGGATCAGAGATTGGTTCTGCGGGGGTTGGCTCCTGCTCTGTCTGGCTTTGCAGTTCGATCGGAACCTGAACCGGTGCTTTGATGGAAGTAATATTTCCCATGTAATAATTAAGAATGCGGGAAGCAAGTGGAGCAGCAACTCCTCCGCCATGACCGGCATTTTCCAGAAACACAGTCACGCAGATTTCGGGGGTATCGGTAACTATGTATCCGGTAAACCAGGCATGGGTCGTTCTCCCAAACACATTTTCCGCCGAACCTGTCTTGCCAAAAGTAGTAGCGCCCTTGACTTTGACTCCGGTGGCAGTTCCTCCTGGGAGATTGCAGAAAGCAAAAAGTCCGTTTTGGATGATGCGCAGGTTGGTAGGGCTGACAGGCAGCCTGGTATGCATAATGGGGTTAATCTGCTGATGTGAATAAGTGTTATTGCCCACTGTCTTTTCCAGGAGATGGGGAGTAATCCAGATGCCGTTATTGGCAATAGCTGAATAGAGTGCACAAATCTGCAGGGGAGTGCATGACACTTCACCCTGACCTATAGATAGATTAACCTTATGCCCGGTTATGCTGATGGCTTTGCCATAATGGTCATAATACCATTTGGCATCAGGGAAAAGACCTGTGCGTTCGTTGGGCAGGTCAATCCCTGTCTTGACCCCAAACATGCATTGGGTGGCAAATTTCTTAAAATCCTCCAGCTTAAGCTTGAGCGAAAGGTCGTAAAAATACGTATCACATGAGACCTTCAAGGCATTAATAACATTGCTTCTGCCATGCCCGGCACTGCTCCAGCAACGGAAAAAGCGATTACCAACCTTGAGACCGCCCACACAGCTTGCCAATAAAGTGTATTCATTCACTACACCCTTTTCCAGCCCAAGTCCAGCCGTTAACGCTTTAAAAACAGAGCCCGGAGGGTAAGCGGAGTGAATCACGCGGTCTGTCATTGGACGGGCGGGATTGTTATTCAAAGCCTGCCAGTCTTCGACGCTGATTTTGCTCATGAATAAATTGGGGTCATAGCCTGGTTTGCTGACATAGGCGAGTATTCCACCTGACTTGACATCCATTACGACAACTCCTCCCCGCATCCCGGCAGGAAAGATTGATTCTGCATATTGTTGGATGTCATTGTCTATGGTCAGGACAAGTCCCATGCCGTTTTCGGGCAGGATCGTGCTGTCGTTTCTGAATAGATTGAGATTTCTGCCACGGGAATCGACCTGAACGATTTCTCTTCCGTCCCTGCCTTTGACTAAAACCTCATAATATTTTTCCAGTCCGGTCTTGCCAATCTGGCTGTTGATGGTGTAATCCTCATTCCGATAATTCTGGTATTCAGTCTCATTGATTCTGCCGACATAGCCTGTGAAATGATTGGGATATAGGTAACTGCGGGTGGTTTCAGAGCGGAAGAACAGTTCCGGGAAATAACTCAATCTTTCGGATAAGGTCAGCACGCGTTCATAGGGGACATTTTCCGCTATGATAATATCTTCATAGGACCTGAATCTCAGACTTTCTATCAGTTTCTTCAGGTCATCGGCGGTGATGTTGAATTCAGCATAGAGAAAATCAGCCAGTGCTTTATAGTTTTTGATACGCCCTGTAATCAAATAGAGATTTTGAGATGGTATGTTTTTGACGATAGAACGATATTTATGATCATAAATCTCACCTCGGGTAGCAATAATGCGTCTCAGCCTGACAAAATTGCTTTCCGCAATCTGTTTATAGTATTCTCCCTGCACTACTTGTAAACGGAACAGGGCAAAGACCAAAATGCCAAACAGCAAGCCCAGAATAAGGCGAAAGAAATGAACGAAACTAAACTTATCCATGCCGGAAATCAAGTTTGAGGTTCGAAACAAGTACTAAAATCAAGGTTACAGCAGCGGACACCACCATGTTGTATAAAGCCAAACCCAGCAGGGAAAGGATTAGTTTACCGCTAAATCCGGCTAAAAATCCGTAAACAGGAAAGATCAGGATTGAATAGGCAAGACTGACCAATCCCACTGTTATTCCCATAGTGATATAACTGTCCTTTTCCAGGGGCCGATGGAAAACGTCGATTCCAACAGCCAGAAGCACCAGCAGCGTGGTCTGCAGTCCAAGTGTCTCAGGCATTGTTATATCATAACACAATCCCAGAAGAAAGATTATGGGGACAATCATATTGACTGGTTTGCGCCAGACCTGATAAACTAACCAGCCTAAAAAAAGGTTGGGTATAATGCCTCCGATTGCCAGATGCGGCATAAAGAGCACCTGCAGGTATAAAAAAAGGACACCGCTAAGCAGAGTTCGGATTATCAGCCAATAAATCATCTAACGCGCCTGACTATGCAGATGGGGGTTAACTCGTCACCTTGTCCCTGAGGATTATCCTTCATTACCGTTTCCATAAAGTTACGGGAAAGCCCCTTGCTGCCCCCAATCATACAACAACCGCCGATATCGTTGATGTCCATGATGGCAGCATGATGACCTGTGGCGTCGAAGATTCTCTGTGCTTCCTTTTCAGGATGCAGGGGACCTTTGATGACGGTTTCGTTATAGGGCGGAACCGGAGATGTCCCACAGGCATCAATCAGGGCTGCTTGTTTGCCCGCAATGCGGTAGAAATCCCCTTTGCGTCCGATGAGTTTGCTGACGGCTCCGATTGTTGCCGCCAGGGTAATACGCCAACCACCGCATTCGTCTATAGCGCATTGCATACTGGCAGGATGCCTGAGCCCGATTCCATAGGGAACTTTTACCACAAAGCGCCAAAGCAGCTTTGCCAGCCAGCCGATTTTTAGTTCAGCAACAGGGACGGCTCTGCCTTGGGTGATGGCAAGCGGGCTTTCGCTGATTGAGATAATGTCTCCTTCCTGCATTATGGGTAAAGCATATTCCCTGATTATTTCCAGCATATCGTCCTGAGCAGTCAGGATACTGGTTTTTACAGGAATACGCTCAAATCTGACACTTTGTACATTGATAAAAGGATTGCGTTCTTTACTCATTTTGTCCTCACTGTATCTGTTGGGGCAGGTGCTGAATACTCTGTTTTCAAGGGTTCGAAGAGTTGGCTGACAAAGCTCTTTTTTAGAATAAATACATGCTCGAGGTTCTCCACCAGGGTAAAGGGAATGATCTCAGCGCTTAAAAACAGATTGTCCTGAGATTCTTTGATACGTTTGATTTTACCCACTGGATAACCTTTTGGGAAAAGCCTGGAAAGGTTGGAAGTGATAATGGTGTCGCCGATGCTTACCTGTGACCCCAGTTTTATCAGGTTCATGGATGTATTGCCTTGAAAGTCTGTCTGTAACACGCCTTGGACATTGGTGCTTTTGTCCATAACCGCTAACTGGAATTGTGAATGATTCAGGGGAAGAATGATGCTGTTGTGCAGGTTGACGATAATTGTCTTACCGATGATACCGTCTGCTGAAACGACCGGGCTGTCGGGCTCTATTCCGTCACCATAACCTTTGCTGATAATCAAGTTGCGGTCATGGAACTGACCCGAATAACCTGCCACTTCTGCCATGACATAAGGAACGCCACGCAGTTCAAAACTGAAATTGCGGCTGCTTTGCATAGCTCTGAGCTGATTTTTGAGAAAGAGATTCTCCAGCGCTTTAGCTGATAGCTTGTTTTCCAGCTGATAATTCTGAGCTCTGAGTTTTTGGATTGTATAATGCGATTGCAAAGTGCGCGAAAAAGGCAGCAGCAGAGTTTGGGAAAGCCACTGGGCTTTTTCAGACCGGGCTAAAGTCCCGCCGGCAAAGAGAGCCAGCGCAATTATTATCAGGATGCCGGGAGTCAGGTAACGCTTATACACATCTCGTGCGCTTGCTTTAGTCCTCAATCCGTTTGATCAGGACTTCTCTGTAACGGTCTACATCATCCAGAACCTTGCCGGCTCCTTTTACCACACATTCCAGAGCATCCGGCACTACGTGCACGGGCAGATCAACAGTCTTGCGGATTTTCTCGTCCAATCCTTTCAGTAAAGCACCCCCGCCAGTCAGAAAAATACCTCTTTCAGCAATATCTGCGCTCAGTTCCGGAGCTGTTCTTTCAAACAGTCTCTTGATAGCGTCAATCATAGCGCTCACAGTTTCAGAGATAGCTTCCCTTATTTCTTCGGATGAAATCTTGATGGTGACTGGATAACCGGAAACGATATCTCTGCCGCGGACATCCATGACCAATTCCTGCTTAAGGGCATAAGCGCTGCCAATGGTGCATTTTATCTTTTCGGCAGTCTGCTGACCGACGAAGAGGTTGTTCTTCTTTTTAAGATAGTTGATGATGTCTGTATCGAGTTTATCTCCGCCCACGCGGATGGAGTTGTGCACAACAATGTGGGAAAGCGAGATTACTGCGATTTAGA
>DAHVPA010000060.1 GCA_027318525.1 Candidatus Cloacimonadota bacterium
TGTAACTGATTATGAAATCACTTCCAATGAGGAAGTCCGCTCTTTTACAACAGTACCCGCCCAATATTATACACAAGGTTTTGAAGACGGTATTATGCCAAACGGCTGGACTGTTCTTAATATGGACGGAGGTATCAGAAGCTGGGAGGTGCAGCCCTGGAACCCTACCACCGGCACCTACGCTGCCTGTATTACTTATGAAACTTCTGGACAGAATGATGATTGGCTGATTACGCCCCAATTGCTTGTGACTGATACAGAAGCAGACTTCTTCAGCTTTTCCCTCAGGAAAGTTTATTCCAATAATCCGGAAGAATTTGAAGTGCTGGTGTCAACCACAGATACTCAACCGGCTTCCTTTACACTGATAGGCAGTGGCACCATATCCGGGCTGGCTGCTGAACAGAAAACCTATAATCTGGACGCTTATGGCAATGCCCATATTTACGTTGCCATCCGTTACCGTGGAAACTACGAAGCCGGTATTTATCTGGATGATGTGCAAAGCCCGTCATTGTATCTGCCGGTCACCGTATTGGATGCACCTATTGTAACTGCCACCCTGTCAAACGGATATTTTGAGCTGAACTGGGATGCTGTTCCAGGTGCTGCCGAGTATCATGTTTATACTACAGATGATGTCGATTCCTGGCCTGTTTCTTACGAGACGGTCCCGGCACCGGCTAATAACTACAGTATCAGCGTTGGTGCTACTGGTTATAGATTCTTTCTGGTAAAGGCTTATGCACCTGGTAGAAATTCTTTGAATACCCAAAACCGATAAGCTGAGGAGCAAGAGCAGACTCAATCCGCCCTTTGAAACAACTAAGAATAAGGTATTTAAGCTCTTTTCTTCCGGAGAGTCTTCAGAGACTCTGCTGAGACTTAGTCTCTGAAAACCCTCTTCAGATTCATTACGCAGAAACTGTAAGAGGTTTAGATCCATAAGACTTCGCTCCATCCAACTCATGGGTGAACAATATAGCTTCACCTGGATAATGAGGTATTCTCCTTTTCCAGATTATTGTTGACGAATCAACCAATCCATCCATTCTGTGCTTAACCAAGCCAAGCAAATCATGAGCTTGTCAATAACTTGAAGACATGAAAACGATGCAATAAAGACGAGGTAAAAATGAAAATATACATTTCGCTGGATATGGAAGGCATCCCCGGCACCTTTAACTGGAATCAGGAAAAGGAAAACCGGCAGCAGGTCAAAGCTTTGATGGCTGCGCATCTGCAAACTGTGGTGGAGACTATTAAAGACAGCCGTCAGAATCACCTGATAGACGAAATCCTGATTGCCGATTCACACTCCAACGGCGACAACATAGATTACAGCTTCACAGCTCTGGACGAAAGGATAAACCTGATTTCCGGCAACCCGCGCCCCTATTACATGATGCCTGCCTTTTCAGAAGAATACGACCGCGTCTTCCTGATTGGTTACCATGCCGGAACCGGCGCTCTGAAAGGCAATATGGACCACAGCTATTCCAACCGCAGAATCCATAAAATCTGGCTGAACGGAAAACGCATGAACGAAGCTCTGATCAATGCCGCTTACGCAGGCTATCATAACGTTCCGGTCACTCTGGTAACGGGAGATAAAACCTTGTCTGAAGAGCTGATGGCACCGGACGCCATGCCCTGGGTCAGCTATGTTACAACCAAGGAAGCCATTGCCAAATTCGCCGCCAAAAACTACTCATCTCTGGTGGTAAGGGAAAAAACTGTGGAAGAGGTGCAAAAAGCACTGAGCAAAGAAAAAAACCAATATCCGCTTTATAAGTTTGAACCTCCCATCACTCTTAAAATAGAATTCATTTCCACATCCATGGCTGATGTAGCATGCCTGATGCCGCATGTAAAGAGATTGGACGGCAGGACCATCGAATATGCCGAAAATGAATACAGTGTAATGTTTGAAGCTATCATGGCTCTCGTAACGCTTGCATCAACTGCCGACCTGGCTTGACAAATCCTGTAGGAGCATTCAAAAAGCTTTACAGAAAGGGTTCCGATAGGCTTATACTATCTCCATATTTTTCTTGGGGTGAAAGAATCAAATCAGCCACTAATCCGGTATGAGTTAAACCCTTAATTTTCCTTGACGATAAAGCCAATATCCAAAGTTATGCAAACAATATAGTAATTTGGTGAGATGAAATGATACTAAAAGAGATTGTGACCTTACTGGAAGCTGATGTTCTCACTTCCAACGCCGATCTGGATAAAGAAGTGCCTTGTGCTTTTGCTTCTGACCTGATCAGTGATATCCTCATGTGTACCAAGGAGCCGACTCTGCTTTTAACCGGACTGACCAATCCACAGGTGATCCGCCTTTCCGACATGATTGACCTTCTGGGAATTGTATTTGTCCGAGGTAAGGTCCCTCCCGCTGAACTTGTGCAAATGGCAGAGGAAAGAAATCTTGTGTTAATCAGCACCAAATTGACTATGTACCGTTCCAGCGGTATTTTATATAATACGGGACTGAGAAGCTGTAAGATCTGAAATGGCTGAATACTGGAATATTTCTCCCGGATTGGAAGCAAAAGCCAAGGCTTTTCTCTCCGCAAAACCAGAAGCTGATGTCAACCTTGATTTTGAAATTGGAGTCAAGGACTTCGTCAATGCCGGCAAAGGCAGTGCAGAAGTCAAAAACGTGCTCAAGCGGCTGGGTGTTGACCCTGTCGTCCTGCGCAGAATCGCTGTGGCATCCTATGAAGCGGAAATCAATGTTACCGCCCATTCCAACGGCGGCATCATGCACAGTTACGTATATGCCGACCTGGTTTATATCAGGTTTGAAGATAAAGGACCCGGGATTGCCGATATAGAGCAAGCCATGGTTCCCGGCTGGTCCACTGCAGATGAACTGGTGCGGGAAATGGGTTTCGGGGCTGGACTGGGATTGCCCAATATCCAGAAGAACTCTGACCTGCTACATATTGAATCAGTTGCAGGCGGTTCCACCACTTTGGAAATAATAATTTATTACGCATAAGAAAAATGGCTGTTACAGACAAAAGATACTATCACGCTATTCAAATTGTGCCGGATAACTGCACAGGATGCACATCCTGCGTAAAAGTATGTCCGACCGAGGCTATCCGTGTCCGTAACGGTAAAGCACATATCGATGCCACCCGTTGCGTGGATTGCGGTGAATGTGTCGCAATCTGCCGTTTTCATGCCATTCTGCCTAAAAGCGACCCTCTGGACATTATACATAAATTTAAGTATAAAGTGGCAATCCTTTCTTCTGCCTATGCCGGACAATTCACAGAAGACATACCCTATCCCACAGCCAAGAAAGCTTTGCTGGAACTTGGTTTTGACGAAGTGGCGGAAGAAGCATTTGTCACTGATTTTATGATTTCGCTGATCCGGGATTATATCAGGCAACACCGGGAAATCCGTCCCATTCTTTCCAGCAACTGCCCGGCAGTGGTCAGACTAATCCAGGTCAAGTATCCATCCCTGTTGCCCAATCTGCTGCATCAGGAAGCGCCCATGAGCATCCTGACCCGTTTTCTGCGGGAAAAATATATGGCTGAGAAAGGGTTGAGTGATACGGATATCGGAATTTTCCTGATTGTCCCATGCGTGGCGCATGTCACAGCAGTGCATCAACCGGAAGGGGCATACAAGCATTTGCAGGATGGAGCTTTTTCAATAGGCATGATTTATGGCAAAATCAGAGAACGGCTCCGTAAAATGAATGACGAAAACCCAGTGATCGACACCTATGAACAAGGTCTGACCTGGGCGTTGGCAGGCGTGGAAGCTGAAATGGTCGATACTAATGATATCCGGGCTCTTTCCGTCAATGGAATGCCTAACGTTCTGGAAATCCTTTCCAAGGTTGAAGACCATTACCTGGACCAATATGATTATATAGTGTTGCGGAGCTGCACCAATGGATGCGTGGGCGGCTGCCTGAATGTGGAAAATCCCTTTGTCGCAATGTCCCGCATTAAGAAACTCATCAAGAATGCCTCCAAACAGGATATCGATGTAAGCGAACTGAAAAGCCTCTATAAAGAAGGTGAATTCGATGTCGTGCCCTTGGAACCGCGCTCCATCATGCAACTGGACCAGGATATCAAACAGGCTATCCAGAAAATGAAGAAGTTAAATGAAATCCTGGTTTTGCTTCCGGGCTTGAATTGCAGCGCCTGCGGCTCACCAACCTGCTATGCATTGGCAGAGGATATAGTGAGCGATAAAGCTTCCATCGACGATTGCGTCGTCCTTCTGAAAAGACATCAGAAAGAAGAGGATTGAAATGACCATAAAATTAAATGACTTTTTAGAAAAAGTTAATGCAGAAATTCTGACACCTGATATCGATATTTCCGGCATAGAAATCAACAACGGATACGTTTCAGATATGCTGAGCGATGTCATGGGCACAGCCAAGGAAGGACAGGTCTGGATCACTATCATGCGGCATATGAATACTGTCGCAGTAGCCTCCATGACCAGCATCCCCTGCGTCCTCTTTGCCAAGGGACTCAAACCTGATGCAGCGGTAATCGAACGCGCTTGTCAGGAAGAAGTCTGTCTGGCAGTAAGTGACTTGCAGGTCTTTGAGCTGGCAGGCATACTTTACCGGATGCTGAATCTCTGAGACCACAGTTTCACACACCCGGCTACAGTGTATAAATAGAGATCTTTACAGGATAGAAGATGCGCAGTTACAAGGCAGACTTGCACATTCATTCAGTGCTGTCTCCCTGCGGAGGATTGGAGATGTCTCCCTCCTCTTTGGTCAGGCGCATCAAAGAACTAAATATAGAGTGGATAGCCATCACAGATCACAATTCCCTTGCCAACTGCCAGGCTTATGCCGAGTTAGCTGAACAAAACGGGATTGCCTTCACATATGGAACCGAGATTCAAACTGCTGAGGAAATACATCTGCTGGCTTACTTCGATGACAGGACAAGGGCAATGAATTTTGACAAACTGCTATATGCTGCACTGCCTGAAATCGAAAATGATGCTGATTTCTTTGGAGACCAGGTCGTTATTGATGCTGATGAGAACATTGTCCGGGTCGAACAGAAGGCTCTGAGCAATTCAGTGATCTGGAGTTTGGAAGAAGCGGTCGAGAATGTTTCAACCTATGCAGGGATATGCGTTCCGGCTCATATTGATGCTGCAGTAAACAGCATCCTGGGTCAGCTTGGCTTTCTTCCGGATTTTCCGGATTTTCCTCTTTTGGGGATAACCTCAGGATTAATCCTGGAAGATTACCTCAGACAGCACCCGGATTTAACGGGACGCTCGTTTCTTAGAGCGTCTGATGCACACTATTTAAGCGATCTGGGTTGCGGCAGTTCCAGAATCACGGTTCGTGAACCCAAGGCTGCAGAACTGATGATGGCAGCCCGAAAACAAGATAATAGAATTATTACTATATAAAAAAAACATCAAGGAGGAACGATGGCACCAGACATTACTACCAACAAGGCTCCCTACGAGCGCTTGCGTGCCGTTATCCAGGAAAAAAAGGATTTGCAGAATCCATTGATTGAGATTCTGAGAATCGCACAGGAAATCTTTGGTTACCTGCCAATGGAAGTGCAGGAATTTATCTCCAATGAGATGAACATCCCTGTCAGCAAAATCTATGGCGTAGTAACCTTCTACAATTTCTTCACCATGAAACCCAGAGGCAAGCACACTCTCAATGTCTGTCTCGGCACTGCCTGTTATGTCAAAGGCGCTGCCCGGATAGTTTCATTGCTGGAGGAAATCCTCGGAATCAAAATGGGCGAAACCACGCCTGACCGACTGTTTACTCTTAGTGCTGTCAGGTGCGTCGGGGCATGTTCTCTGGCACCAGTTTTTGTAATCGGCGAAGACACTTTTGGCAGGCTGGAATCAAAGCAGCAGATTGCTGATATCATCAAAAAGTATCAGCAGGCTAACTAAGCGGATTTCCCTTATGCAGGATATTTCCTTACATCTGCTGGATATCATCGAAAACTCAGTCAGGGCAGGTGCAAAATGCATCAGGCTCCGGATAATCAATGATGCACAGCAGAACGTGATAAGATTCATCATTGAAGACGACGGTTGCGGCATGGATGTTGACACCTTGGCTATGGCTCAGGATCCCTTCTATACATCAAAAGTAGAAAGGGTCAAGAAAGTCGGTTTGGGCATACCATTGTTTAAACAGAACGCTGAGTTATGCAACGGCAGTTTTTCATTAACCAGTGAGCCGGGACTCGGCACTGTGCTGACAGCAGATTTTGAACTCGATAATATTGACCGCTTACCCTTGGGAAACCTAAAGGATACTCTTTTGGGAGCCATTATCGGACATCAGGATATTGACTTTCACGTCAACCTGATCAAACGCGATAAAGGCAAAGAACAATCCTTTCACTTCGACACACAAGCTATAAAGGAAGAATTGGGTGACATCCCACTCACCTATCCGGATGTTATTGAATACATAGAACAAAGTTTAATTGAAGGAATACAAAATACAAATATGGAGGATGTCTGATGAAGACTCTCGCAGACCTTAAGAAAATCCGCGAAAAAGCTCAGGAAGAAATGAAGCTGCGCGGCAGCAATGTTCGCATCAAGATCGTTGTTGGCATGGGGACTTCCGGGATAGCAATGGGTGCCCGTGAAGTAATGAAGGCTTTTTTGGAAGAAATCTCTCAACGCAACCTGACTGATGTTTTGGTAACACAAACCGGTGAAAAAGGTTTGTCATCGCTGGAACCAGTTGTGGATGTGATTGAAGAAGGCAAGGACAAAGTAACTTATGGTAATATGACCCCAGAAAAGGTCAGGAAAGTGGTTGTTGAGCACATTGTCAATGGCAGGGCAGTCTCCGACTACATCGTTTCTACCGGTAGTTGATAAGGAGGTTATCCCATGTCTCTCAAAAGAATAGACCTGCTTATCTGTTGCGGGTCAGGCTGTGTTTCAGCCGGAGCCCTGAAAATAAAGGATAAAATCCAATCCATCCTTACGGACAAAGGCCTTCTGCAGGAAATCAATATCATCGAAACCGGCTGTATGGGACCTTGTGATTATGGTCCCGTCATGGTTGTCTACCCGGAAGGCGTATTTTATAAAAAAGTCACAGTTGAAGATGCTGAAGAATTGGTGGAAGAACATTTTATCAAAGGCAGACCGGTTAAACGCCTGATGCTGCAGGATGAAGAAAAACAGCTGCTTTCGACCCAAAAGGATATTCCCTTTTATCAAAAACAGGTCAAGGTAGCTTTGGCAAACTGCGGTTATATTGATCCGGAAAGCCTTGATGAATACATAGCTCTCGGTGGATATGAAGCGCTGGGTAACATTCTGACAGGAATGACTACTGAACAGACCATTGAACTCGTTATCAAATCGGGTCTTCGTGGTCGTGGAGGTGGTGGATTTCCGACCGGCATGAAATGGAAATTTGCATCCAGTTCCAAAAGTGACCAAAAGTATATCATCTGCAATGGTGACGAAGGGGATCCCGGGGCGTTCATGGACCGCTCTCTGCTGGAAGGTGATCCGCACAGAGTATTGGAAGGTATGATGATAGCAGCCTATGCCATCGGAGCCTCCAAAGGTTTCTTTTATATCCGTGCTGAATATCCCCTTGCTATCAAGAGAATCAAACACGCTATCGAACAAGCCAAGGAAGCAGGATTGATGGGGACAGGTATCTTTGGCACAAAGTTCAGTTTTGATGCTGAAGTCCGCACCGGTGCCGGAGCTTTCGTCTGCGGCGAAGAAACAGCCCTGATTCACTCTATAGAAGGACTTCGCGGTCATCCCACCCCTAAACCACCCTTCCCTTCAGATAAGGGACTCTGGGGAAAACCATCCGTTGTCAACAATGTGGAAACGCTTGCCAATCTGCCTACGATCTTTTTGAAAGGAGCAGAATGGTTTGCCACTATGGGAACTGAAACCAGCAAAGGTACCAAAGTCTTTGCCTTGACCGGTGATGTCAAAAATACCGGACTGGTTGAGGTCCCAATGGGCATCACCCTGCGCGAAATGATATTCGATGTGGGCGGCGGTATTGTTGGTGACAAAGGTTTCAAGGCAGTCCAATTGGGCGGTCCTTCCGGAGGTTGCCTTACTTCTGAGCATCTTGATGTTCCCGTTGATTATGAAACCCTCAAAGCCAAAGGTGCAATGATGGGTTCCGGCGGTGTAATTGTCATGAATGATACCAACTGCATGGTCAGTATTGCCAAGTTTTTCCTCGATTTTTCTGTAGAGGAATCCTGTGGCAAGTGTTCTCCCTGCAGAATTGGGTTGAAGCAAATGCTTGATATTATGGAAAGAATAACATCGGGCAATGGCAAAGAAGGCGATATAGAAGAACTTGTCCAACTGGGTGGAGCTATTAAAGAACTTTCCCTCTGCGGACTTGGTCAGACTGCGCCTAATCCAGTTCTCAGCACCATCCGGTATTTCAGACATGAATACGAAGCCCATATCAAAGATCATGCCTGCGCCACCAGTGTGTGCCTTGATCTGATGCATTTCATGATTGATAAAGCAAAATGTATCGGCTGTTCTTTATGTGCCCGCAAATGCCCCGTCAGTTGCATCAGTGGAAGCAAGGAAGAAAAATATACCATTCACCAGACTGACTGTGTAAAATGCGGCACCTGTATGGAAGTATGCCCAGTCAAGGCTATCAGTAAGGTTCCCGTCATGCACGATGAGGTCAAAGCCAGCCGGGAAGCACGCAAAAAACAATTGGAATCTGAAGAATAAAAGGAGTATGCATGTATCAGGAAATCTTTTCCAAATACACGCCCACCCGGGACAACCTGATTTATATCCTGCATGATATTCAGGATAGTCATCCTCAGCATTATATCTCCGAAGAAGCGGTGCAGGCTGTGTCCGATTATTTATCCCTGCCTGCCAATCACATTTACGGGGTGCTGACATTTTATTCAATGTATAGCACCACTCCCCGCGGTAAATACATCATCCGCCTGTGCGAATCTCCGCATTGCTACATCCGGGGCTCGGAAAATATTCTCCGTAAGTTGAAGAACACCCTGAATGTTAGCATCGGAAATACCTCCAAAGACGGTCTCTTTACTTTGGAGCTTTGCGCCTGTCTCGGTGTCTGCGGCAATGCACCCGTGATGATGATCAATGATGATGTTTATGGCGACCTTACGGAAGATAAAGTGGACGATATTCTTGCCAAACTGAGAGAGGTGAAGTAATGAAATACTACAGAGCCCATGTTCTGATTGGCATCAATGATGCGTCCAAACAAGCAGGAGTGGATAAGTTTATCACTGCTCTGAAGGAAAACCTGACCAAAGCAGGTCTCGCAGAAGAAATCAACCTGCTTGAAACAGGTCCGCTTGCCTTCTTTGGTAAAGGTATCTGTCTTACTGTCTACCCCGAGAACATCAATTATGCCGACATTAAGGTTGAAGATGTTCCCGAACTGGTTGAAGAACATTTCCTTAAGGGACGTCCCTTGCGTCGTCTGATGCTGGATTCCTCTTCTCACTTCAATCCAAAATTCAATTATGAGCATCGCATAGTCCTGCGCAATTCCGGGATTATTGATCCCGAGAACATAGATGAATACTTGGGTGTCGGTGGTTATGAAGCCTGGGAAAAAGCTC
>DAHVPA010000061.1 GCA_027318525.1 Candidatus Cloacimonadota bacterium
CAAAAGTATTCAAGAATACATTTGATATACATTTGATATAGATTAGATATACTTTTGATATGCTTTTGCCAAAGAGGGTGAGCTGAGGGAGGAAAGAATGCTGAACGCCAGGGGAAAAGATGACATAAAAGCAGGAGCAGAGCAGGAATAGATAACCTTTGCCTGCTGATTTGGGGATTGTGCTGCCTGCCGGTGGGAAATATAATCCCGGGTGGAGGGATAACGAAATACTTGACAAGCGGATAATAGTGATAATTCTTATGCAAAGCCTGTAACGGCAGGATTTGCCCAAAAAGATTTTCAGGCGGGAGAAGAAATGAGAACAGCCTTACTGATATTATGTGCAATAGCCCTTGTCCTGATGGGATGCGCCTCCGTGCCCAAGGTGCAGTATTCGAAAAGTATCGGAATCCTGCTGCCGGACAAGCCGGAAAGCGAGCAGACCATCAACGGGATTACCATCAAAGTCAAGCTGATGGATGTCGGCAAAGAACTCAATTCCGGCAAATACATGAAAGACATCATGGTCTATCATGACCCCTGGGGCAAGCTGCTGGGCAATTATCCCGTCCCCACTTATCTGAATATCTTCAGCGGAGTCACCACTTTTGAGGTAACGATTATCAACAGCACAGACCAGATTCTCAAGCTGTAAGAATCGCGCATTATGTATATTGACCCCATCGATGTGACACCGGTGGAACCTTATATGGCTCTGAATACCAGGATGATTGCAGAAAATCTAACGGTTCTGCCGATTTATGACCAGGTCATGAGAGACATCCAGAAGCTCAGTCCACAGAATGAAGCGTATAAAAACCAGGTCGGAGTGGAGCTGATGAGCCTGGTTAAGCAGCAGAAATTCGTCAATGAAACCACCCGCGAAGTTATGCCCGGTATGAAATTCACAGGTCTGGTCATGATTCCCATCGATTCCAAAGCGATTACGAATGGGAAACTTTCCTTCGTCGATATGGTGACCAAATCAGCCACAGCAGGCTATGCCACGGAAAAGGTGAGGTTTGACTACAGCGTGCATGCCTTAGTCAAATACTGGAAACAGGATAAAGCCGTGAGTCCGGACTGGGTGGAAATCAGTGCGGAGGAATACGGGACAGCCCGTCCCTGATTTACTGCAGTATCTCCAGTTCGTGCAGCTTGCGTGACAGATTGCTTTGCTGTAAGCCGAGGGCTTCTGCAGTCTTGGAAACGCTGTTGTCATGCAGTCTGAGCTGGGTGCTGAGGTATTTGTATTCAAATTCTTTTTTCTTATCGGCAAAGGATAGGGTGGAGGTCCAGAAGGCAGAGTCATCCTGCTTGCCGCCAGTGAGGGTAACGCAGTTGGAGCTTTCCAGCAAGGCTTTGGTAATGGTTTTGTGGTCGCAGAGCAGATAGATGCGCTCCACCAGGTTTTTGAGTTCGCGCACATTGCCGGGATAGCCCAGACTCTGCAAAAAGACAAGAGCATCAGGGGCAAAGGTCTTGACGGAGGCTTTCATCTCACCTGCCATGCGGATTGAGAAATATTCAATCAGCTGCGGGATATCCTCTTTCCTTTCACGCAGAGGCGGACTAAGCACCGGCACTACGTTGAGGCGATAAAAGAGGTCTTCCCTGAACAGTCCGGTGCTCACCATTTCCTCGAGGTCTTTGTTGGTGGCTGCAATGATGCGCACGTCGATAAAGTGGGTGCGGTTGCTGCCCACGCGCTCAAATTCTCCTTCCTGAATAACGCGCAGAATCTTGGCTTGGGCAGCCAGGTCCATGTCGCCGATTTCGTCCAGAAACAGGGTGCCGCCATCGGCTTCTTCCAGTTTTCCGCGTTTGTTTTTAATGGCTCCGGTGAAGGCTCCCTTTTCATGACCAAAGAGCTCGCTTTCCACCAGTTCACGCGGGATGGCAGCAGAATTGAATTTGATGAAGGGCATCTTGAGGCGGGGACTGCGTCCGTGGATGGCTCGGGCGATGAGTTCCTTGCCGGTGCCGCTTTCACCCCGAATCAGGATTTTGGCATTGCTGGGAGCCACACGGTTGATTACGCCCTGCAATTCCTGCATGACCTTGCTGTCGCCAATCATGTTCCATTCGCGCTCATACTGCTCCTTGAGCTGGCTCATTTGCAGAGAGAGCTGGCGAAATTCCACCGCTTTCTTAACTGTGACCTTGACCTTGGGCAGGGAGAGGGGTTTTTCCAAAAAATCGAAGGCACCGAGCTTGATGGCTTTGACCGCTTCGCCAATGCTGCTGTTGCCGGAAATCATAATCACGGGAATCTGGTGGTCGGACTTCATCACCCCTTCCAGGATGTCGATGCCGTTGAGGTCGCCCAGTTTGACATCGAGCAGCAGGATATCGGGTTCAAATTCGTCAAAGACGCGCACGCCTTCCCTGCCGCTGCCGGCAGTCATAACCTTGTATTTCTCGTCTTCCAGGATGCCCTGCAAGGTGTGGCAGATGTTCTTTTCATCATCAATAATCAGGACTTTCATACTTCCTCCCTCAGGAACGAACGCCGTGCTTTGACGTCTTCAATAATCAGGATAAATTCGCTGCCTTTTTCAAGCTGGCTGCGGACGCGGATGACGGACTGGTTTGCTTCTATCAGGCGCTTGACCAATGCCAGCCCCAGTCCGGTGCCGTGGTGCTTGCGGCTAAAATAAGGTTCAAAGATGCGGTTGAGGTCGTCGGGTTCGATTCCGCTGCCGTAATCCTTGATGGTAAGGACGACGAAAGCTTTGTTGGTGGTGAGGTTCAGCTCAATGGGCTGTTCCGGTGGTGAGGCATCTATGGCATTCTGGATAATATTGGTCAGAATCTGGTAGAAATGGGTGCGGTCAAAGCGGATAAGGTGGTCGGCTTCCAGATTCAGCTTGATGGTGTAGTTGTCCTGATAGGAAGCTGCGATTTCACGCACTGCCTCTGCAGGATCAAAGGTCTCGGTCTGCGGTTGGGCAATCTTGGCAAAACTGCTGAAGTCCTGAGCCAGCAGGCGCAGATTGTCGATTTCCTGCTGGATGACCTTAAGCGTATCAGGCAGCATCTCGACCAGTTTTTCCGGTTCGATTTCCAGCTTTTCCTCCACCCTCTGCACAGCAAGCTGGATGGGGGTAAGGGGATTCTTGATTTCATGTGCGAGGATGCGGGAAAGGTCTTTCCAGATCATCTCCTTTTCCGCCACCAGCAGACGTTTCTGGGTGGTTTCCAACTCGTGCGACATGCGGTTGAACGAGCCCTTGAGCTCCTTCATTTCAAAGATGCCCGTTTCCGGCAGATGCACGGAGAAATTACCCTGCCTGATTTGCTCCGTAGCTTCCTTTAGTTCCACTAAAGGCTGGCTGATGCGCAGCATGACAAGGGTGAAAAGGAGTCCGGAGACCACAATCAGCCCAATCAGGATGAGGATGGAATAGATTTGCGTTTCGCGCAGAACCATGCGGATATTGAGCATGGATTCGCCATAGCGCAGCATCAGGGCATTGGCTGCCAGGCTGTCTGCTCCTGAAGCCATCCTGATATTGCGCAGAGATTCGCTGAATTGAATCTGGTTGAAGCCGCTGGTAATCTGATTTGTCTTGTGCATAAAATACTGGTTGAGGATAATCAGGCTGCTGATGGAAAGGATGACATACAGCGCAAAGATAAAGGTGCGGAGTCCGGGACGGATTATTTTCATACAGATTCCTTAGCTGGTGGGCGGCAGGGAAAAGGTTTGCCGTGCAGTCGGACGTTTAAACTTCCAGAGCATCATCAGATCGACAGTGCGGTCGGGATTTGCCAGGTCAAGGGAGGGAAGCCAAGCTTCCGAACGGATTTCCACACTGCGCCAGGTTCTGTCACGGGGGATGGAGCATTCCAGTTCGGAGACTTCTGCCAGCAGCTTGGCATAGCTGTCATAGATCTCACGGCGGCTGTCTTCTGAGGTATAAAGTTCCCACACGGCATTGAGCGGATCATATGTAACGGTGTGCCTGTAAGTGCGTGAAAAAGCTATGTTCCCGGCTTGGCGCAGTTCGACTTTGAACCAGACATTGATGGCTTTACCACAACGGAAGACATCGGCGAAATCATTGTCAAATGCCTTATCCAGCTTTGATTTGACCAGCAGATAGCTCTGTCCTGCCCTGCACTGCAACGGTCTGAAGACAGGCTCATTGCCGGAATAGGACGAAAACATCAGGGCTGAAACAGAGAGCAGCCCCGCCATGACTTTGCCAAATAAGCCTTCCAGCATCACTATCACCTTTGGTCCATACTATGCTCAGATGGGTTTTGTTTCGGATTGAGCCGAAACCCAAATCAATTTTAACATGATTTAACAACTGGCAATATTGTCAAGTGGTTGTGGGGCATATCCCGTAAAAGCACATGGCAAGAGGCTGGGGGCGTATTATCTTGACAGAAAGAGTAGAGGAGGCAGATTACCGCCAAACTGCAGAGACAGGAAAAGATGGATTAATCCTGCCTGACCTGCCAGGCTGATTAACGCGATAAATAAGTATGGAAAGATTGGAACCATGAGATTTAACTTGAGCCGCTTTCGTGAGATGAACCCGGTGGAACAGCAGACCGCACGTCTGCTGCTCTGGTCTGCCGTATTCAACGGAGTGGTGCAGAGCTTAAACCAGACGCAGGATATCATTGCCCGCAAAGCTTTGCACGCCACTGCGCTGCAGCTGACCCTGATGGCTATGATCTGGCCTGTCTCCAATCTGCTTTCCATCTGGTGGAGCCGCCTCTTTGAAAGGTCCTGCCACAAGTCACGCTATTTCCTGCTGGTGGGGGTATTCGGACGTCTGAGTTTAATCTACGGATTATGGCTTACAGGGATGACGGAATTCATGCTGCTGCTGGGTTTGATGTTTTCCTTCAATTCTCTGCTCATCCCCGCCCAAAACAGCATCTATCAGCGCAACATCAATCCCGGCAGACGCGGCAAGGTCTATGGTTACACGATGTCGCTGGCTTTGCTGGTGACTGTCCTGTTCACCTTTTTCGCCGGCAGAATGCTGGATGTGAATGAACAAAGCTTCCGCCTGATTCTGGCAATCACCGCCGGCTGCGGATTCATCGCTTCTTTGCTGCTCTCTTTGGTAAAAATCCGGGAACCGGAGGGAATCCGTTCCTGCGGCAGTCCGGACTGGATCAAGAAGCTGCACAAGCCGCTGACCGACACACTGGAGCTGCTCAAGCGCAATAAACCATTCGCTTCCTTTGAGCGCAGCTTCTCTATATATGGTATGGGATTTATCATTGTCCAGCCGGTGCTGCCCATCTATCTGGTCGATATGCTGAAGCTGAGCTACACCGGCAACTTCATCGCCAAAGGCATCATCTCCCAGCTGCCCATGCTCTTCCTTTCGCCCTATCTGGGCAAGCTGCACGACAAGCTGCATCCCTTCCGCTTCATTGCCTTGTCCTTTGGGGTGCTGGCTATGTTTCCCGTGCTGCTGGTGCTTTCCTATCTATCTTTGGGACATCAATGGCTGGCGGAAGGGCTGGTCTATCTCGCCTTTACCGTGTTCGGGATTGCCATGACAGGCGTCAACCTCGCCTGGAATATGGGCTCCATCTTCTTTGCCGGTAAGGAGGACGCCAGTATTTATCAGAGCGTCCATGTCACCATGACCGGTATCCGCGGCATCCTGGCACCTCTGCTGGGACTGCTGCTGCTCAAGACTCTGGGGCTGGTCTCCGTCTTTGCCGCCTCCATCTGTTTCCTGATTGCTGCTTCCATTATCAGCTGGCGCGATTATCGCCGGCTGCATATCTGATTCATACTTATAGATATTGCCCCTATATGGAGTGAGGCTGATTTCTCCCTTCCGGCATCGCTCTGGAGTATCCTTTTTTTATCCGGTCATTCCTGCCCGGAGGGGTCAACGGGGGGTCTGCGTGGGGTAAGCCCTCGATAACCCCTCGCAGCAAAAGAGGAGGCAAACAAAAATCCGCCTGCCCCCAACCTGGTTCGGTCTGAGGAGGCAAGCGGATAAAAGACTTGGGCTGAGCGGATTACAAATGTTGGCTTGGGATAGTCCTGCTCACCAATAACTTTAGCAGGAATAAACTCAGGTTTTGGCTTCCCTGACGATTACAGAGAGCTGCGGCGGTGGCACAAAGGTAAGCCTGCCCCAAAGCTGCAGGCTGTCAGAGAGCAGTGTGCCCAGTTCGGGAAAGCTCTTGCCAATGCGGCTGAGCAACTGGCGCAGGGATTGATAGACGTTGTCCCGGCACTTATAGTCCAGGTCGCGGTTAAGCTCACTCTCCAGCTTGCGGGAAAGCGAGGTGCGCAGATATGCCAGCAGCTTGTCCCGCTCCTGCTGAAGCTCCTCCCGGCGCGCCAAATCCTGCCATTCCTCCGCTTCCGCCAGTTGAGCCAGGATGCGGACGAGCCTGTGCTTGATGGAGCGGACTGTTTCCGCATCACAGAGCGGCGGGCGGGGCAGACGGTGCAGGCTGTCGCCCACGCAGGATTCGTCCAGCCCAAGCTGGGCAGCGCTGCTCAGGCGGGGTGGTTCGCAATTGACCAGAGTATAGAGCGCCATCGCAGTGACCGGCTGATAGGGATGCAGCAGCAGCTCCGCCAGATAAATGGCAGCCTTGGAGCGCCTCAGGCAAAGGCTCTTGCCCTGCCAATCAAGCTGCAGATTGCGGTCGGATAGAGTCAGCACCAGAAGCTGCTCCTCCTCCGCGAAGGTGAATTCATACAATAGATTCATCATGTCCTCCGTTTCATTTTGATGCTGATGACAAAGTAATGAGTGATGAAAGATATGTCAAGATAAAATGTTAGTTTAACTAATAATAGTTGTAAATATGATAAATTATGTTAAATTGGGTTTGGGAATGGCAAGTGATGGATTGCATCCGCCAATCCATCTGCATCATATTGCAGGGAGATATTCGGGGTGTTTGTGCCGTCCTGCCGGACTCGGGATATGGGTATTCTTATACCCGGCAATCAAATTGCCGGGCTAACAAATGCCGTCCTCCGGACTAGACTCCTTACGGTATATCTAAACCCAGCAATCAAATTGCCGGGCTAAAAAGTGTCGTCCTCCGGACTGGATGGGTTTGTATCGATTACCCGGCACTTACATTCAAGCTGCAATTTTGAAGAAATAATTCTGCTTTTTATTCGGTAACCTATTCTGCTTTCGGCTGTGTATTATAGAGGCTAATAATGGTCGCGACAAATTAGCTTAAATAATAATAAGAGAGGATTTAACCATGAAGGTTACATTCAACTATGGCTTCAGGACCTATTCCGGCAAGCTGGATAACATGGTCTATGGTTCCTACCGGCACGGCAATCTGTGCCTGGGCAGGAAGTTTGTCTATCCGGTGCTGACCGCCAACAACCATGAAAAGGGCAGCATCATCAAGAACCTGGCAACCGTGTTTCACGCTGCCTCCGTCGGCTATATTGCCGACCTCAAGACCTATTGCCAGCGCAACGGCAAGGAAAATGTGGCTCCCGACGCCCTCATACCCAGCGCTTTTTCCATGTTTCTCAAGCTGATGTGGGCTTGGTATGAATCCGACCCCACCCACGTTGACCTGGAAGTGGTGCAGATATCCGATATCATCGCTCTGGACGCCGATGTGCGCACTCTTGCCAGAGCTGTGAACGCCGGCTTTTTGCCCTATATCAGCACCAGTGCCGACCTCACCAACGACATCCAGTAAAAGGGGAGGACAGCATGGGCGAATTTATGGACAGACTGGCGGAAGACCTCAGAACTGCGGTGACTGAGGTAATTGACCTGCCGTTTTACACGGAGGAGGAAGAACTGCTGTTTTTCCAGCTGATTGTCGGCAAGCTGCTGGAACTCGGTGTGGGTTATCTGCTGGACGAAGTGGAGCTGGTGCCGGACCCGGAATAAGCTGAGCCGGTTCCAGGCTATGGGGGGCAGTTTCCCGGGGCTGCTCCCCCTTTTTTATGAATCTGAGCTGCCGGGCTGGTGGTTAAAAAAATCTGCCGGGTGCGAAAGGCGATGCAAAAAAGGTTTACGGACTGCTCATGCAGGCGCGAACATTATAAATCAGAAATAATTTGAATTCTGCTTGACAGATTAAAAGGCAGGCGTAATCTCACCATACAGTAGCCTCAAATCGAGGCGGGGGACTTCCTACATTTGGAGGTAAATGTTTGAGATATATTGTTTTAGGTATGTGTATCGCCGCAGGCGAAAAAGTGTTTATTAACAAGAGTGTCGAAATCCGGTCGAATTGGTATTGCTGACTTAGGAGTTTAAAATCATGCGTTGCTTTTTATCTTTACCTGTTATTTTTACCGCGTCGCAGCAAAATAACACCCACATTCAACGCAATGCCTATTCCCTTTTTCTCCCTCACATTTCGCAATTTAAGAGTGTTGTGTGTATGCACAGTAAATTAACCCATAACCTTTCAAAAACGGGCTTCGCAAAATGAGTGCGAAGAAGTGTTTTTTCTCACAGGAAAAAAACCTAAGGAGTTTTTCGTTATGAAGAAATCTCTAATGCTAATGATGATTGTCCTGATCGGACTATTCACCACATTAAGCGCAACCACCCTGATAGACCCGGCGGGAGCAGGCGGATTCGAACTCGGAGCCGACTTTGCCACCAACGGTTGGACTGCTGTAAATGATACAGACGGTCCGTATTGGGTTGGCAGTGCGCCGGTTGTTTATGCAGGGACAAACTGCGCCTATACCTCGACGGTAGCTACTCCATGGACGTCTCCGACCACTACCGTTTATTCGCATATCTACAAAGATATAACCTTCCCTGCCGGCGAAAACCTAATATCCATGTCGTTTTATTACAAAATAAACGGCGCTCTTGATTTAGGATATGACGGATTTAAAATATATATCGCCGAAACAACCTATACACCGGTTACCACCGGGTACCCTACCGGCACCCAAGTGGGCGCAACCTGGTATGATGCATCAACGAGTTGGGCCAACGCCAGTTTTATGTTTCCAACTTCCGGTTTTGCCGGCACCACCAAGCGTGTTATCATAACTTGGAGAAATGACACATCTGGATACAATTCTGGTGCTATTGACGATATTTCGTTGACATCTGCAACACCTCCTCCGGCTCTTTCCGGTGTTTATACCATTGACCCGGGTCAGCCGACCGGAGGCACCAACTTCCAGACCTTCACTGCTGCTGTGAATGCTTTGAATATTTCCGGTATTTCCGGTGCGGTTACTTTTAACGTTCCTGCCGGCTCCACCTTTACCGAAAATCTGCCGGCTTTGACTGCGAACAGCACCAATACCAATACCTTGGTGTTCCAAAAGAGCGGTGCCGGCGCCAATCCCATCATCTATGCCGGAGTCGGTACTGGTTCTTCTGATGCCATCGTTACCATCAAAGGCACAGATTACCTTACCTGGAACGGGATTGACCTCTATGAGAATGCCGCCAATACGACCACGACCACCACAGCGGAACGTGGTTTATATGTAACCAATAACTCAGCTACTGACGGCTCACAAAACAACCTGTTCATGAATTTCAAAATCGTATTGAATAAAACAGTTAACAGCAGCACCAGGGGTGTGTTTGATAACCATACTACAACCCCGACCAACCTGACAGGCACCAACTCC
>DAHVPA010000062.1 GCA_027318525.1 Candidatus Cloacimonadota bacterium
CCGATCTCTGTGTTACCGGCTGGTCCACCGCACATGTCAAATTGTGTATTCCATATCTGTCCCGGATTAGGGAAGTCCGCATCAGTAAGTTCGCGGTGCTGATAGCCGTTTCTTCTCTGCGCTATGGAACCCCAGATATGGATGGTGCCTCTTTCCAGATATGGGCTGCCCTCAGGCCAAAGTGGATTATACCACGGATAGTCTATGTTGCCGGGCCAACGGGCAGTCGTATTCTGGGGATATCTCCTGCGGTGCAGGTCTATCTTGTCCCAGACATAAGGATTGGTGCCAAGTCTGACAGCCGGCACGGACGGATGCGGGTGCTGATATTCAAATGTAAAGACACCGTCTGCATGAGTATTGCCGTTGCCTTCGCCCAGAGCGCATAATGCGCCATAGATCCAGATGCCTTCAGCATCGCCGTCGCAATTGGGTTTGTAGCGTGTGGAATCCTCAGGATCCTTATAGCCGTATTGAATTAAAATTGATTTTTCCGAAACAATTCCGACAAAGTCATTGCGGTTCAGCGTCGAACCTGTTACCGTTCCATCGGGACAGCTTCCCTTCTGGGTGCCTGTCAGCAGGATATTGTCATTCAGATAGATAGTATCTGCCGCACACCAGGTCTGCGAACCGGTAAAGGTCCCTTTCAGCCACAGCTTGGAATAGACCATGTTGGAGTGTCCGCTGCAGGGACCGGAAGGTCCGGTGCTCCAGAGCGTGTCATACTTGGTCCAGCGGTTGCGGAACTGATAAGCTCCGGCACGGGGCGGATATTGGGTCCAGACGTCTGCCGTATCAGCTCCTGAATTGATGATCAAACCTCTCCAGGAATTATACGAAGCTCCGGTCACTTCCACAAAGATAATCCGGTTGGGGTCATAAGCTGTTTCACCCACCGGCATGCCATGTGCTCTGATTTGAGAAGCGGTCGGATCGAATTCCAGCTCTGCCACGTGCTCCCAATAACCGGCACGGAACACTTGCAGATAGGGTGGCGTCCCGCTGAAGGATTGGATTACTCCGGCTGTATAAACAGGACCGTGGAATGTGGGCCAGCCGTCGTTGGGTCCCGTGGTTCGTTTGATCCAAATATCGCTGTTGCTGTGGACTTTGCCGTAAACAACGTCTTCCCCATAGAAATAAACGTTTGTGCCGTTGGTTGATTCATCCGTGTTGGTGAACCAGAAGTATCCGGCAAAGCTGTTGCGGCGGATACCCTTTTCCCCGTATTTGGCAACCATCGACATATTCTTGCCGAAGACAGTGCCTGATCCGCCTCCCCGATTGGTGTCGATCAGGGACTTGATCATGTAGCCCTGTGTATAGTATAAGCCGCCGCCCGTGGCGATGGCTTGTCTTTCAGTTTTTGTCCGCATCCTGTACATAGTCTTGGTATGCGAACCAGAGACGGTCGCGTAGCGCGAGGGAAGCGTGAATCCGTTTCCCGAATAATCCAGCAACTGAGCCACCATCTGAGCTCTGACTGTTTCGGAGCGTAAAAGGTGCAGCGTCTGGATTCCGTCAAAATCATATCTGGCGTCAACCGTGTCTTTATAGGCAAGGATTGACATGGTAATGCCCGACATGATGCCTACAACTGCCAGAGCCATGGCTACGGCTATGTTACCGCGCTGATTGCGTAGTATTTGTAACATCCCTACCTCCTTAGTGTAATAATAATCATCATTTACTTCATCGTTAATGCCATGCGGGTTTTATATGATACATACTTGTATACCTTGTTACGCAGTTTCACCCTCGCTTCCATCTCCACATTCACCACCTTGACCGAGTTTCCGGTATTGGCGGGGGAGAAGCTTAGCTTCGTCACCTCGATATCATTTTTCCTTTTATAATCAGGAAACAAATAGAGCGGAGCAGATGGCTGAAACGGACCGTCCTGATAGGTATACCTTATATAAGAACCCATCTTATAAATAACAATATTATCGTTTATATGGGATATATCACTTTGGGGAGGATACAGAATTATCTTGCTTGCCATATTCAGGTTATAACCTTCCAGCTTGACCGAATCTGCTGTGGCTATGCCCTGAAATTTCATAGCTGTTCCGCTTCCAATCTTGATGCCGTTTTTTATCTTTTGCAATCCGTTGAAAGCATCTCTCTGCAACTCCATGGTTTTACTCAGATCGTTAAATTTGCTGAAAAACGCGCTGAACCCGACCGTAGCCGCTGTCATCAGAACGCCTGAAACGGCGATGACAGCCACCAGTTCGGTTATCGTAAAACCGGCTTGTGAACGAAAAATCCTCATACTCTCTTACCCGTTAACCCTTGAATACATACCCTCGTTATGAGTAAAAATCCTCGATGACTACAACGCGCCTGGTTGTCTTGTCCCCGGGTTCAGTCCAGCTTACTGCCACCACAAGGCTTTTGTAACTGACCTGAACTCCCAGGGGAGACTCATATTTGTCATAGACCCGCATGGTCATGGTGCCGACCAGGTTGCCCCTCTTCAGCTTGTCTATGACCACCGGTCTGCCGGACGTGTATTCATCGAATACTTTGAAATTCTTTTTGTAATACATCTGCCATTCAATTTCGCCGGATGCGTGCAGAGTTGCCACTCTGTCATGATAGTTGCGCTGCACCTGTTTATCGGCATAGATTATACCTGTATAGATACTAAGCAAAGCCACCGCCACTACAACGGCGGTAATCAATATCTCCAGCAGGGTTACGCCCCGTTCATTATTCAGTCTGGCAATCATTACGCTTTCCTCCGATCTGAATAGCCTTAGTTTGTTTGGCATTGTAACTGTCTGACCTCGTGTTTTACTGTCAAAAACCAGCCCCTGTGGCGAACATCTTGGGATTCTCGGCAATTTCTTCTGCAATTGTCCGTTCCACCAGGTTATTCATCACCAGATTATACAATGACTGGTCTCTGGTCTGCATGCCTTCTTTGCTGCCTGCCTGTATGATGGAAGGTATCTGATATGTCTTCTCCTCACGGATGAGGTTACGCACAGCTGCATTGGCAATCATAATTTCGACTGCCGGAACCCGCCCCTTGCCATCCTTGGTTGGAAGCAAAGTCTGTGAAACAACTGCTTCCAGCGATTCGGACAACATGGAACGAACCTGCTGCTGCTGCTCTTTGGGGAACATATCTATCACACGGTCAATGGACTTGGTGCAACTTCCGGTATGCAGGGTGGCAAACACAAGATGACCTGTTTCCGCAGCCGTCAAAGCCAGGGAAACTGTCTCCAGGTCACGCATTTCACCTACAAGTATGACATCCGGGTCTTCGCGCAGCGCTGAACGCAGGGCTGCGGTAAAGGACCAGGTGTCATGACCCAACTCACGCTGATTAATCAATGAATTCTTACTTCTGTGCACGAATTCGATGGGGTCTTCAATAGTGATTATATGGCAGGCGCGATTATCATTGATGGTGTCAATCATGGTCGCCAGGGTGGTGGATTTTCCGCTACCGGTGGGACCTGTCACCAAAATCAGCCCTTTTTCCTTGGTCGTCATTTTCTTGAGGACTTCGGGAAGATGCAATTCCTCATATTGTTTGATTTCGTTGGGAATCACACGGAAGGCTGCCGCGATGCCATTAATCTGGTTAAATGCATTAACACGGAATCTGACGTCATTGCTCAGCTTGGTCGAAAAGTCGATTTCCAGGTTGCGGATAAAGAGTTCCTTTTGGGATTCGTTCATCACGCTATAGACCAGGTTCTCCATCTCTTCGACGGTGAGTATGGGTAGATTCAGTCGTTTCATGCGGCCGTTTACCCTAACCATTGGGTGCGAACCGGCGCTTACATGCAAATCAGACGCTCCGGCTTCTGCCGTGAAGCGCAGTAACTCTTGTATGGTCAAATTATCCTCCCGGCGGGATTAGTTTAGCCTATTCCTGTTCCTGAGCCTGTGTATCGGGATTGGTCCAGGTATCGACTCCGTAACCGTGAAACTTTGATTCTTCTGTGTCAAACCAGACCTGCTTGCCCTCTCCGGATGCAAACTCGGCAGTGGAAGTGGCGATGTATTTCTTGGGGGGAGTGCCGACTGCTTCAAATTCCCAGTGTTTCAGAGTGGCTTCGCCAAGGCGGGCATCTTTCTTTGCCAGGTCGATGGAATAACCTTCGGATGTGCCATTGGTCTGGATAAAGACGTCATAGGCTGTCCTCAGAGCGCGGATGGCGGTCTGGGCTTCGGTTGAACGGGATTTTTCCACGTAACGCAGGTAACGCGGGACTGCAAAGGCAGCAAGTATGGCCACGATAATAACCACGACCAAGATTTCGATCAGGGTGAATCCTTTCTGATTCTTCATTTTTCTCAGCATTTTATCCTCCTACAGGTTTATAATACTGTTTATTTGTTATATTGCACATTGTGTGCCAATCCGGATGAAATTTCTTTCCATCCGTGCCCTTTTTAACCATACATATTTACTCCGATTTGTCAACATCGGTCCGGTAAATCCTTGTCGTCCCTAATCATATCATAACCTTCCTGCCCAAATTTTATCAAATTCAAGCTGAAGATTACATAAATCTCATTTGAAAAATCCGTCAATAAAAAATATCATACTCGTCGTTTTTTTGAGTTGCCCCCTTAACAGGTCTGAATTTATCCTTATTCCACCCCCTTCGCCCCCACACCCTTCCATACCTATTATAAGCTTATTAAAGCTTTCCCCATCCACAGACTCTGCAGAGAGTCTGCTGAGGCAAAGTCTCCGCAATCTCCCTTCCAACCCGTTTCGTGGTAAATGGTTGACATAAAACACTTGACGGGAATATCAGAAAAAAGAAGTTGATTTTTCAAGACCCATGCAGTGAAAAAAGGAGCTAAAAATGTATCGCTTCAAAAGCATAGCCATAGCAGTCATCTGCCTTGCATTGATGTTTTCCTCAATGTTCGCAGTCAAGAAACAGACCTCCAAAAACAAAAAGAATCCCAAATCTGTAGAGCAACCCAAACCCTCTGCTCCGGAAATCACGGTTCCGGAAGCTGATATTCTTGCCCAATTCAAAGGCGGCATCATCAGCAAGCAGGACCTGGAAGCCCGCATCAGCAAACTGCCTCCCCAGGCTCAGGGCAGATACAAGACCGTGGAAGGACAGACTCAAATCCTGGATATGATTAGCGTGGAAGAAGTCTTCTTCCGCAAAGCCCAGGATATGAATGTTCCGGCTTCCGAAGCAGTGAAGGAAAAGATTCTCTCCGCCCGCAAACAAGTGCTGGTGCAGGAATACTATACCCGTAAGGTCAAAGACAAAGTGAATCTGACTGAAGCCGCTAAACAGGAATTTTATCAGCAAAACCTGTCCGACTTCTACGTAGCTCCCTATCTTTCCATCAACTATCTCCAGGCGGCTGACGAAGCCAATGCCCTCAAAGCTCTGAAAGAGCTGCAGAAAGGGGCTGACTTTGCCTCTGTCTCACAGAAATATAATCAGAACACCTATGCCAAAAACATCAATGGCAGAATTAAAAACATCCGCCTCAACGGCAATATCCCCGGCGTCGGCAATGATGCTGAACTGGAAAACCTGATTAAAATCAGCCCCGTTGATACGCTGAACTTCCTCGGTCCACAAAAGACCTCAACCGGCTGGAGCATCATCCAGGTGGTGGAAAAAATTGACGGCAGACAGCGTCCCTACCTTGAATGTGAACAGGAAGTTGACCAGCGCTTGCGTCCCAAAAAAGAGGCGGAACTGCTCAACCAGTTGATGGATGCCCAAAAACAGGCATATAAGGTCGTGATTGACACCCTCACCCTGGCTGGTTTGAATCTGCGTGAGCCTGATAAAAACAAAGACCTGAGCGAAGTGCAGATAGTCAAAGCTTCCGACCCATCCTTGAACATGACTGTCAAAGACCTGCTGGATAAGTTTGCCAGGATGTCTCCCCAGGAACAGATGATGTATGTCAAAGGCGGCGGTCCTCAGCAAATGGTCAATCAGGAAATCAGCCGCAACCTGATGTATCTGGATTCTTCCAAGAGCAAAGAATTTGACGAATACCTGGCAAACAATGCTGACTATAAGCAGGCAGAACGCTATTATATCCTGCAGGAAGCATACAAACGCCTGGTGGTGGATTCCCTCTCTGTATCCGACGACGAAATCCAGAGCTATTATGACTCACACCTCAAGGATTTTACCACGCCTTCCGCCCGTAAAATCTCTGCTATCTGGCCCAAGGACAAGAAAACTGCGGAAAAGGCTCGCAAACAGTTTGCCAAAGCAGTCGCCAAAAACAATCAGGCTGCCATTGACAAAGTTTTTGCCAAATACAACACCAAACCTGAATTAAAGCTCATGGATAACCTCTATGACAACGGAGTCGTGCTCGGAGTCGGGGCTGATGAAGGACTTTCCGACCTGATTTGGGACACACCGGTCGGTGCTGTCAGCCCTGTCGCCCAATCCGTCAAAAAGGATTATGTGGTCTTCCAGGTCATGGAAGAACGTCCTCCCGTCGTCAAAAGCCTCACTGAAGTCCGCGAAAGGCTGCAGGGTCAGCTCCGCAAGGATAAGGAAAAGCAGCGCATGGAAGATGTCAAACAGCAGCTATTTACCCAATATGACCTCAAGACCTATCCCCAGAAACTGCAGATCAAACTCACCGCAGAGGAGCTTTTCACACTGGCTGATGATGCTGCCAGACAGCGTAAATACAAAGATGCCACCGTCTATTACGACCAGATTATCCAGTTTTATCCCAATGGCACTGATGATTACAAAGCGTCCTTTATGAAAGCATTCCTGGTTACGGAAGAAATGGGCAGCAAAGACCAGGGTCTCATGCTGTTCAAAGAATTCCTGATAAAATACCCTACCGGCGAACTGAACGAATCAGCTCAATACATGATTGATGAACTCGAAGGCAGAAACGCACCGTTGCAGGAACTGGAAGAAGACGACAGCGAAGATTAGGCAGATTCCCTGCCCCGAATATACAAAAGCCACGCTTTCCCGGCGTGGCTTTTTGTTTATGTATTAAAAGTAAAGCTTACCGGTAATAGACCACCTTGCCGGAAGTCTGTTCAGTTCCACGCTTCAGCCTGATATAGTAAATCCCTTGGGCTGCAGGGCGACCAGTCTGGTCAGTTCCCTGCCAGTATAAGGTGTGGCTGCCTTTGTTCAATACTTCGTTTATCAGGTTTCTTACCAGTTGTCCACGCGTATTGTAAACTCTGATAGACACCCTTTGTGAAGTCTCCAAAGTAAAGCTGATCCGGATACCGTCCTGATTAACCAATTGCGGAGGTCCCGCTATCCTGCGCCTGAAGTTCACAGGTTGCTGCGAAGGCAGCCTGGATAAAGCGGGAGCTTCTTCCAGCCAATCTGTTTTCAACTGCATACTCCCGTCTGTATCAAAGATAGCCAATTGATTCTGAAGCAGTTCTGTTTCGTCTGTGCCAAGTGCACCTGTCCTGATACCCCACCAACCGTCTGAATTCGCTTTGTAACATAGTTTGTAGCCACTGTTGAGACCAATCACAGGAGTTGAACGAAATGCCAACAAGCGTTGACCATCACTCAGGATAAAGTTGACAACATTCGTTGACAGTGCCTGTTGCTGCTTTAATTTATACAGGGCGGTCTGCATTCCGGTTTCTACGTCATACCCAGCAGCCTGAATGTGGCACATCAGGTAGTTGAATAGCAACTCACTGTCTATCCAGCAGGCTGGAGAGCCGGCATCCTGGAAATCTGAATAATCAGGCTGATGCGTTTCAAACCAGAAGCTATCAAGACTGTAGATTTCGTCCAGCATAAAACCGCGCGTGGCACTGGAAATACTGCCATTGTGCATCAGACTGTAGGTGCGCCCATTCAGAGTCATGCGAAAAGGATGGTTACCCGGAGCAAAGGGATTGGAACTCGCATTGCGGGCATGGCACAGGATGATGGAAGAGCGTTCCTCCTGCCTGACAAGCTGCAGCAGCGCCTTATCCATGACATCCGCCGGATTTCCTGCACCAAACATTCCGCCGTCATACCAGACCCGGTTCAACTCTGCTTCGGAGTGCACATATTTATACCAGCAGTTTCTATCCTGGAGAACGGGATTGCCCTCGATATAACTGACCATCCCATAACCATCGTTGTTCTGCATGCTGTTGGAACGTTCCATCACATAAGCTATGTAATCCAGTGGCGAGTCAAATTCAGCTATCCCTTCTGCCAGCGGTGTCTTGACGAAATCGGAAAATGCCTTGCCCTGCCTGAAGATGAGCGCAGCCATATCGCAAGCCGGCAGTGAAGTAGTCAGCAGTGCCAAAAGCAGCAGGCAGGACAGGATTTTTCTCATCATACTTTAACTTTATGCAAGATGTTATCCGTGTCAAGCAGTAAATTGCTTGCCAAGATAGCTTGTCCAAATAATTGTATTCTGATGAATCTCAGTAATTACATCATATAAAGTTGGAACTATGTTTAAATATACTCTGCAAGCCCGCTCAGGCAATGCCCGTGCCGGTATTATCAAGACCCCTCACGGCGACATCAAGACCCCGGTCTTCATGCCGGTGGGGACAGTCGGCAGCGTCAAAGCCATGTCACCTCATGAACTGGAGGAAGGGCACGCCCAGATAATCCTAGGCAACACCTATCACCTCTATCTGCGTCCCGGTCATGAACTCATTCGTGATGCGGGCGGACTGCACAAGTTCATTTCCTGGGACAAACCCATGCTCACGGACAGTGGCGGATTCCAGGTGATGAGCCTGGCGAAACTGCGCAAAATCACCAAAGAAGGTGTGAAGTTCCAGTCCCATATCGATGGCTCGCATCACCTCTTTACTCCGGAAAAGGTGATGGAAATACAGCAGGCTCTGGGAGCTGATATCATCATGAGCTTCGACGAATGCCCGCCTTTTCCTGCCGAAAGAGAGTATGTGGAAAAAAGCCTGAAGATTACCCTAAACTGGGCAGCCCGGGGTAAGGAAGCTTTCACTAACACCAAAAAGCAAGCGCTCTTCGGCATCGTGCAGGGCGGCGTCTATGAAGACCTGCGCGAGAAAAGCGCGCTTAAGCTGATGGAGATGGACTTCGACGGCTACAGTATCGGCGGTTTGGCAGTGGGCGAACCCAAGGCTGATATGTTCCGCATCACCGAGTTCCTCAATCCCATCCTGCCGCAGGACAAACCGCGTTATCTGATGGGCGTGGGCACCCCCACCGACCTACTCAACAACGTCGCCAATGGTGTGGACATGTTTGATTGCGTGATGCCCACCCGCAATGCCCGCAAAGGCAGCATCTTCACCCGTTACGGCAAGATGATTATCAAGGCAGCCCGTTATAAGGAAGACTTCTCACCCATCGACCCGCAGTGTAAGTGCTACACC
>DAHVPA010000063.1 GCA_027318525.1 Candidatus Cloacimonadota bacterium
CATCCCTGTCATTACCATACTGATGCCAAGCTCATTGCAGGCTTTGATAACCTCGTCGTCGCCTTTGGAACCGCCGGGCTGGATGACAGCGCTGATACCGTGACGTAAAAGCAAATCCACTGAATCTCTGAAGGGGAAGAAACCATCGGAGGCACAGACAGCACCTTTGAGGTCGTGCTTAAACTGCTGAGCCTTGCGCAGGGCAATCTCTGTTGAATCCACACGGCTGGTCTGTCCGCTACCCAAACCTAAAGTGCGGTCTTTAGCTGTAATGGCGATGGCATTGGATTTGAGGATGGAAACAGTCTTCCAGGCAAAGTGCAGGGCTTCCAGTTCATCAGCAGAGGGCTGCTTTTCCGTTACCACGTGCCAGCCGGTTTCCTGATTGATTGCATCGTCCCATTCCTGAACCAGATAACCGGAAATAATGCCCTTTACTTCATAAGGTGCTTTTTGTTGTCTCAGGGAATCCGGGTCAAACTGCACCAGGCGTCTGTCCTTGCGCTTTTTCAGGATTTCCAGGGCATCCGGTTCAAAGGCGGGGGCTATGATGATTTCGCTGAAAATTTCGTTGATAGCCTGGACTGCGCTAATGTCCAGACTGCGGTTAACAACAATAATCCCACCATAAGGTGAAAGCGGATCAGTTTCAAAAGCTTTCTGATAGGCAAGCGAAAGATTGGTATCCACTCCAATTCCGCAAGGATTTGTATGCTTGAAGATCATGACCGCAGGCTGGTCAAACAGCAAGATTGCCCTCAGGGCAGCATCAAGGTCGAGCAGGTTGTTGTAGGAAAGTTCCTTGCCATGAATGCAGTTCCAACTACTCTTGTTGTGACTGAAGTATCCGGCTTTCTGGTGCGGATTTTCTCCATATCTGGTAGTCTGAGCCAGAGGGATATGCAAGTCCAGAGCTTGCATCTGAAGCTCATCTGTTGGTGCTGGAATCTTCTTGCTGCTTTGTCTAAACCAGGCAGCTATGGCAACATCATAATGCATCACATGTTCAAATGCTTTGCTTGCCAGTTCACGCCTGAGCTCAAGTGATGTTTTCCCCAAGTCTTTCAATTCTGCCAGGGCAGCAGCATAATCAGCAGCAGAAGTCAGGATTGTGACATGATGGAAATTCTTGGCAGCGGAACGGATTAGGGCAGGACCACCAATATCAATATTCTCGATAATCTCTGCTTCCGTGGAGATGGGATTGGCGACAGTCCGCTCAAAAGGATAGAGATTTACAACTACCAGTTCAATAGGCTTGAGGCTAAGCTCCTGCATGGCGTGCAAATGGTCAGCAACATCCAGGTCTGCCAGAATGCTACCGTGCACTTTGGGGTGCAGGGTCTTGACTCTGCCATCCATGATTTCGGGAAATCCCGTCCAGTTCTGTATGGGGATGGTGGTAATCCCTCTGTCTTTCAAAAATGAGGCTGTCCCGCCGGTTGAGATGATTTCAAAACCCAGATTGACCAGGTCTTGAGCCAGGATGTCTATGCCTGTTTTATCGCTTACGCTGATTAAAGCATAACGGCTCATGGCTTTTCCTCCGTGATGATATTTATCATTTCCCTGGCTTTCTCCTTGTCCAGCAAGGTTTCCAGTTCTTTATCCTTTTTCCGGTTGGTATACATTTCCAGCGTAACGCGGACATAGTGTTTGTCCGGAACTTCATCCAGGGCTTTTTCCTTGTGTTCAAGAATTGTGACCAAGACCATCCCGCCCAGGATGATTACCCAGTTCACATAAATCCAAAAGAGGAAGATTGGCAGCGATTTTAGGACTCCATAGACCGCTTCGATATTGGTCAGATTGTAAATGTAATAGTCAAAACCGCTTTTTACCACCACCCAAATCAGAGTGGTCCAGAAAGCTCCACGATACAGCGCTTTGCGTTTTACCTTGATGGAAGGAAGGATCATATACAAAAAAAGCAAAGCGACAAATTCCAGTATAAATGGTAACACAGTAATGACAACTCCGTGAAACAAAGGGATATTCAGTATGCTGGAAATAATTGGCAGGGAAGAACTGGAGAACAAGAGCAAAATAATAATAAAGCCAAAGATAATGGTGCCGAAGAACTTTAGCAATTGTGACAGCAGGTCTTTGGCAGGCTGAAATTCCATCACCAGGATGCGGTCAAATGTATCCCTGATAACTTTGAATAATGAATAAGAGGTGATGACTGCAATAATCAGGCTGAAGATATTGAAAGTGGTCTGCCGGGTCATGAGCTGAGAAACAAGATTACCAACCTCACTGGTGGAAACCGGCATGAAGTTTTGGTAGAGATGTTTATTCAATCCGGACTGGGCAACGAGATTGGATATCTTGGGCAGCAGAAACACAATGACCATGAGGAATGGGATAAAACCCAGAAGCGTAATATACGTCAAGGCTGCAGCTTCTTTGAGGATACCTTCAGAGGTGGTTTTTTTGTAAAACAACACCAGAAAATCCCTGACTTTCTGCATCAAAATCTTGCGTTTGTCTTGTTCTGAGAGATGGGAAATCAGCTTCTTGATATCGAGAAAACCTACTCTGATAAAATAAAGAGCATAAATGAACAGTCTTTTGCCAAGGGGGATTTTTGGTAAATCCTGCCCGTTATCCAGGTCATTCATAAGTTTCTTCATCTTACTCGTTCCTCAATGCAGTTACCGGATTCAGATTGCTTGCTCTGACAGCCGGCATGATTCCAAAAATAAAACCAACTCCGACCGATACCAGCAATGCCACATAAACCATCTGCAGAGATGCGGAAAGCTGCATGATAAGATATTTGCCTACCAAATCCAGGATGGCATAACCCAGAATTATTCCGATGACCCCACCCAAGCTTGTTATCAGCATGGTTTGAATCATGAACTGAATGAAAATATCCAGTCTTCTGGCGCCGACCGCCAGACGCACCCCGATTTCACGCGTCCTTTCCTGGACTGATGCCAGCATGATGTTCATGATGACAATGCCACCCACTAGCAACGACACCACCGCAATCAGGATAAAGATGGCGGTGAACACCTGTGAGTTCTTTTTCATCTCATCCATCATCTCTTTGGCAGAACTCACTTCAAAAAGTCTCTTGCCTTCTTTCATATTCAGGATGATGCTTTCCAGTTTGGACTGGAGTTTCAAAGCTTCTTCAGGACTTGCCGCCCTGACATTGATTCTATCGATTTTCTGGCTGGGACTGACCTTGTGAATCATTGTGGAAAGGGGGATAAAAGCCCGTTTATTCATGTATTCGAGGAAGTTGCCAAAGTTTTCCGTTCCGGGTTTGACATATGATTTTGTCGCCATCACACCGATTACTTTAAAAGCTTGTCCTTCGGCATAAACATAATCTCCGACAGGTTCTTTGCTGCCAAATAGCTCCCTGGCAACAGTGCTGCCCAGCACAATTACGTTGTTATTGTTGTCTAGGTCAAAATAGTTGATGAATCTGCCTTTGGCAACCTGCCATTCCTCCACCTTCGGCAAATCTGGATAGACTCCCGATATGGTCGAGCGGTAATATAATTCGCCTTTGGTCAGAGCTGATTCCCTGTCGCTGATCATAGGTGTGAAGGCAGCTGCTTCCGGAATCTGGGAACGGATATATTTGAGTTCGTTCAGGGTGAAATTGGCTTTGCTCCAGTCTGATTTATCATTTCCCCAGTTGAAATGGACTTCGATTTTGTTGATGCCACCGCGTTCTGTCATCCATTCCAAGGTGCTGCGGTTCATTTCATTGACGATTGCCAGCACCACCATGATGGACATCACTCCCAGAATGATTCCAACCACTGTCACCAGACTGCGGATTTTGCGGGTCCACATATCCGCCAGACCAATGAAAAGCGACTCACGCAGCGAGATTGCCATCTACGATTTTACCATCAATTATGCGGATTATGCGGTCGGCGCGGTTGGCAACTGCCTGGTCGTGAGTGACAATAATTATGGTATGCCCCTTCTGATGCAGTTCGCTGAAGATGCTCAGGATGTCCCCACCGGCTTGCGTATCAAGATTGCCGGTTGGTTCGTCTGCCAACAAGATAGCAGGATTGTTGACTATCGCTCTGGCGATGGCAACCCTTTGCCTCTGTCCGCCGGAAAGTTCACCGGGTTTGTGTCTGAGTCTGTCGCTCAATCCTACATTTGCCAGAACTTCCCTGGCGCGTTTGATTCTGTCTTTATAAGGTATCCCGGCATACATCAGAGGCAATTCCACATTCTTCAAAATGTTGAGATGGGGGAGAAGGTTAAAGGTCTGAAAGACAAAACCCACTTTTTTATTACGGATGGCTGCCAAATCGCTTTTACTGAGATTGCTTACCTGCAGGGTATCAAGCAGATAGCTGCCTTCGGAGGGGGAATCCAGACAGCCGATTATGTGCATCAAAGTGCTTTTGCCGGAACCGGAGGGCCCCATGATGGCGACAAATTCTCCCTGCTCTATAGTCAGGTCGATTCCGTTTAGGGCGCGCACCTGCACCTTGCCCATGTCATAATCTTTGATAATATTGTGTGTCTCTATAATCGGCATACAGCCTCGCTCTATTGATTACTTTTCCACTAACAGACATAATTTCATTTTGCTTGCCTTTGTCAATAAAAAGAGACAAAAAGCAAATTGGCATGAAAAGAAAAAAGGTGGGATTTCCCACCTTCCATATATAAATTGTCATTTCAAAGATAAGGGATAGTCTAAAAATACAAATCCCGTTTGCCTTCCTTGAGCTGAACAAGCTTATCGCGGACAGTCTGCTGCATCGTTTCATCGGGTATTTGTTGCAGTTCTTTTTCAATCAGAGCCAGACCTGCCTGCAGTGTCTTTTGGGAGGAATAGTCATAGAGATATTCGGCAAAGGTGAGCAGGGCATTTGGTGTGCAGAAGCGTTTCACAAAGCCGGGGATGGCGAATTCCATGAAGTGTTCGCCGGTTCTGCCTGCTCTGTAGCAACTGGTGCAGAAGGACGGGATATAGCCATGCTGCGCCAGCTCATAGATTACTTCATCCAGAGTGCGGGTGTCACCCAAAACGAATTGCGCTTTCTTATAGGTTTCGCTGTCTGTGTCTGAATAAGCCCCTACTCCGATGCTGCTGCCGGCGTCAATTTGTGATACTCCGTAGCTGAGGACTTCATTGCGGATTTCGATTGGTTCGCGAGCCGTCAGTATCATGCCAGTGTAGGGCACACTCAGCCTGATGGTTGCCACCAGGTGTTTGAACTGCTCGTCCGTGACCCGGAAGGGCGGATGCTGGGTAAATTCGGTGCCTACTGCCGGTTCGATGCGAGGGAAGGAAATCGTGTGCGGTCCCACTCCAAACATCTCTTCCAGATGCAATGTGTGGTAAAGCAGACCCATCACCTCAAACTTGTAGTCATACAGCCCCATCAGTGCGCCGATACCAAGGTCGTCAATCCCGCCCTGCATGGCTCTGTCCAGACCATAAAGCCGCCATAAAAAACTGCTCTTGGGTCCGGAGGGCATCATTTTCTCATAAGTCTGTTGATGATAAGTTTCCTGGAAAATCTGATAAGTGCCGATGCCGACCTGCTTCACTATCCTGAAACCTTCCACGTCCAGCGGTGCGGCATTGATATTAACGCGGCGGATTTCACCCTTGCCGCTCTTGGTATTGTAAACGGTTTCCACCGTTTCGGCTATGTATTCGGGACTGTATTTCGGATGTTCGCCATAGACCATGATGAGCCGCTTGTGACCTTTGTCCTCCAGCGATTTCACTTCTGAAACGAGCTGTTCTTTGGACAAGGTGCTGCGCAGGCATTCTTTGTTGGATTGGCGGAAGCCGCAATACACGCAGTCATTGATGCATTCGTTGCCCACATAGAGCGGAGCGAAAAGCACTATTCGATTGCCGTAAATCCTTTCCTTGAGCGTCTTCGCCCCATCAAATATCATCTGCCTCAGCTCCGGATCCTGGACATTGAGCAAGGCAGCCGTTTCATCGGGATTGAGTCTCTGCTTATCCAGAGACTTATTGATAATGTCCCGGATGCGGATGGAATCCGGAGAGCTCTGTTCCTCCAGGTGCTTATTGATGTCACCATCAGGGATAAAGGACTTCAGACCTTCAATATTAAACTTCATTATGTCTCCATTTGTAGCTCCTTTTTTTAAAAGGAGTTTTCTACGCCTTTAGAATAAAGGCTCTACTCGTCGTTTCCGCGCAGGCGGGATTCCATGCGTTTTATATCTTCAGTGTGATGCTTTTTACTTTCACAGCGGTGAGCTGACCCAGCTTTCCGGAAAAAGCTCCCATCTCATCCAAGCTCATTTCCATGACCAGGAAGATGACGGAGACGTTTTTGTCACGCATGGGATAACCCACCCGCAGCTTGATTCTGAGGGCATAATTGTGCAGCAGTTCACTGACCGGATGAAACGCTTCCTCCACATCATCAATGACAATCGTGACCACATGGATCTTATCTTCCACAAAATCTCCCGGGATTGCGTGCAGGAAAGCTCTAAGAAGGTGCTATTGAGGCTTTTGTCCTTCCCTTGATGACAGATGCTTCCCTCATCGCAGGCTAAATCTTAATGACAATTTATTCCACCCTCAGGATTTGACAAGGGAAAAGATTTCCCTGCTTTCCTCTTATTCCCTCCTTGTGTCTCTGCCTGCTTTGCACCAGGGGTCCTCGTGGGGTCCTCGTGGGCTTACCCCAGGATGACCCCGGGTGGATCCCACGTGGATAGCTGGATGGGTTTCAGGAAGGAAGAGGGAGGGATTGAATGGAAAAACCTTGACACCTCTTAACCCTGCAAATAAAATAAAACAAACTGGAGAAATATATATAATTCATAGCATAAGTGGAGAAATAAATGAACCTTGAAACGATCCCGAATATCCAACTGACAGACCAATTACCCCCCAAACAGGAATTCCTGCCCGGTATCCGCAGAGCTTCGAACCGGGGTCTTAACCTGAACAAAAAAGAGATTGCCCTAGCGTTGAAAAATGCGCTCAGATATATCCCAGCTCATCTGCATGAGTCTCTGGCACCGGAATTCCTGCAAGAACTGAAAACGATGGGACGCATCTACGGTTACAGATACAGACCGGCAGGACGCATCACAGGAAAACCCATCGATGAATACAAAGGCAGCGTCGCAGGCAGGGCATTGCAGGTCATGATTGACAACAACCTGGATTTTGACATTGCGCTTTACCCCTATGAACTGGTCACTTATGGTGAGACGGGACAGGTCTGCCAGAACTGGATGCAATACATTCTCATCAAAAAATATCTGGAAGTAATCAACGACAATCAGACTTTGGTGGTATCGTCAGGACATCCTATGGGGCTTTTTCCCTCGCGTCCCGAAGCGCCCAGAGTCATCTCCACCAACGGACTGATGATTGGTAAATGGGACAATCCCGAGGAATTCAAACGGCTGACTGCTCTGGGAGTAGCCAATTATGGACAAATGACAGCCGGCGGCTGGATGTATATCGGACCGCAGGGCATCGTGCACGGAACCTATATCACCTTATTGAATGCCGGCAGAAAGTATCTTGGCATCCCTGAAGATAAGGATTTGGCAGGGGTTTTGTTCATTTCCTCCGGATTAGGCGGAATGAGTGGTGCGCAAGCCAAAGCGGTGGAAATCGCCGGAGGCATCGGAATCATTGCCGAAGTTGATAAAAGCAGGATTGATACACGTCACAGCCAGGGCTGGGTGAGCAAGGTATCCTCCAATCTGGACGAAATATTCCGTTGGGTGGAAGAATACAGGCAAAGCCGCAAACCCTTATCCATAGCTTACTACGGCAACATTGTGGACTTGCTGGAATATGTGGACATGCATAATATCAAAGCAGAACTGCTTTCCGACCAGACAAGCTGCCACGTTGTTTATGAAGGCGGCTACACACCGGCGGGCTTTAGCTTTGAAGAGGGCAGGGAACTGCTCAAACTGGATCAGAAATCATTTAATAAGGCAGTTGATGCCTCGCTGCAAAGGCATTATCACGTTCTGAAGAACCTGACTGCCAAGGGCTCCCACTTCTGGGATTACGGCAACAGCTTTATGGCATCAGTCTTTGATGCGGGTGAAAAGAACATTGCAAAGAACGGGCAAAACACATCAGAAGGATTTATCTGGCCTTCCTATGTGGAAGATATCATGGGTCCTGTCTGTTTTGACAGGGGCTATGGACCGTTCCGCTGGGTCTGCCTCTCACGCAAGGACGAAGACCTGCACAAGACAGACATGGCAGCGATGGCTTTGATAGACCCTTCCCGCTGCTCACTGGACCGGGATAATCACCACTGGATTGCGACAGCAGAACAGAATAAGCTGGTGGTGGGCACCAAGGCGCGCATCCTCTATTCCGACGAGGAAGGCAGAGTGCGCATTGCGCTTAAATTCAACGAAATGGTCCGTAATGGAGAGATAGGGCCTGTTATGCTGGGCAGAGACCATCACGATGTCTCAGGCACGGATTCACCTTTCAGAGAAACAGCCAACATCTACGATGGCAGCAATCTTACAGCAGACATGGCGACCCAGTGCTTTGCCGGTAATGTGGCACGGGGCATGACTCTGGTGGTTTTGTCCAATGGCGGTGGAGTAGGCATAGGCAGGTCAGTCAATGGAGGTAATGGCATTCTGCTGGATGGCAGCTTTCAGATGGATGAAGTGGTAAAATCAGCTTTGTCCTGGGACGTGATGGGAGGAGTGGCTCGACGCAACTGGGCAGGTAATGCTCATGCCATTCAGACTTCCAGAGACTGGAATATCAAACATGCAGGAGAAGGGCACATTACAGTTCCCTATGAAGCAGATAATGAAATGTTGGGGAGACTCGTCGAAAACAGCTTTGGAGAATAGTATGGCAAATCATCTGGAAGCCTTTGCCCGTCTGATGTGGCAGGAAGGAATTCCTGAAAATGTTATCAAGACCTTCGCTGCCTACTATAATAAACTGGTGCAAGGCAGCAGCAGCAAAATCAGCCGCAGTGCAATCAGACCTCCTTCCGCTTCCAATCTGATATATTATAAAGATTTAGCCGTATTCACAAGCAACGATATTCTGCAGAAGACAGTGGTCATCAAATTGAATGGCGGTCTTGGGACAAGTATGGGTTTATCCAAAGCCAAATCGCTACTGCCGGTCAAGGGCAACCTGAATTTTCTGGATATAATAGCCAGACAGGTGCTTACGCTCCGAGCTCAGAATGGAACTGCGATGCCACTTATCTTTATGGACAGTTACAACACTC
>DAHVPA010000064.1 GCA_027318525.1 Candidatus Cloacimonadota bacterium
GTATTTTTTATTCCTGTAAGTTTGTTGATATGCAAGAATAGCTTCTCCTGTCAATCTGTATATCGTAGTTCCGTCAGGGGTTCCCATTCTTAACTGCGCAATAGTGGGCACAAGTGTTACAGGCAGTTCCATAATAGAGAAGAAGACATCTGAAGTATCAGCTGCAGAGCCATTTACAGCAGCAATTCTGATTCTATAAGTATCACCTGTTTGATATGTTTCCGGCACCGAAAAAGTATAGGACCCGCTATTGGGAGCAGACCCGTCTATCACGCTTAAAGTTTCTCCATTCAGTATACCAATATTAACGTTACCATCAACATTGGCACTTGACCAGGTAATCATATAAGTCTGACCCAAATACCAATTTAGACTTGTATTGGGGTAGGTTACTACGATTACAGGTGTTGTAGATCCACCAGTAAAAGTGTGAATTCCCAGGTTAACAAGTGTGTCAATGGGGTATTGGGTCCATTCTGTCATGGAGAATGTTGTAGTGGGCATATATACATTGCTGTTTCTAACCAGCGTCATGTCCTGTCCCCAATTTTCCACCTGATTGGCAATACCCACAACATCAATCATTGTCCCGTTTCGATAGAGTCCTACAGCATCATTTCCATTAAAGCTTAATGCTCCTGATGCTGTATCTAAATCAACATAGGGTTGACCTACTAAATTATGGCTTGTCGTTCCCGATGAACCATTGCTGACAACAACAAACACGTCATTATTAGCCAATGACCCGCTTAAGATTAACTCATTTCCGAATAAACCTGCTCCGTTAACCTGCTTTTTCAATGAATACTGGGATAAATCCACCGCATTGCCTGTTCCATTAAAAATCTCAATTGCTTTATTGTATGAAGAGCCTTCCACATACTCAGAAATTATCAGATCAGTAGCTTGAGCAGATAAAAATACTGAACACATCAGTAAAATAATCAATGTAAAATAGCGAATCATTAGATCCTCCTTCAAGGTATCAATTTTAAAATAATCCAAAAGACTGGAGCTGCAAGTAATAAACTGTCAAATCTGTCCAAAACTCCACCGTGACCGGGAATAAAGTTTGAGCTGTCTTTTACACCTGCTGTTCTTTTCAGTTTTGATTCCAGCAAATCTCCCAGTTGACCAATTACTCCAGCACAGAAGGCTAAAATCAGCAAATTCTTAATGTCGTTCATAGCTAAGTATTTGTTAATAATAACTACGGCTAAAAAAGGCATAATCAAACCTGCCAGGAACCCTTCAAGAGATTTTTTGGGACTCACTTTGAAAATACCTCTGTGTTTCCCGAATTTCATGCCAATAAAATATGCTGCGCTGTCCGTTATCCAAATCAAAACAACAAGGATGAGCAGATATTGCTGCTTTGAATACTGCGATCCCAGCCGGTATATCAAACCTGGCAGAAATCCTGTATAAAACCACCCCCAAAAGGGACGCAAATAAATCTTTGATTCTTCCGGATTCGTATATAGAGCCACTCTGATTATAAACTTGATTATTAATAATGAAAAGAGTAATCCGGTTGCAACCAGTTCCACCAGATCATTCCCAAATATGTTTGTAGTTATGATGAACACAACAAAACTGATCAACACATCCAAAAGTCTTATAAAAGGAGATGTCTTGACAAGCATAGAATTATATTCCCACATCCCGATTATACTGATCAGACCAAGTAAGATAAAGAGCAAGAATCCGCCAGTATAACAAATATATAAGATGAGAGGAATACCAACTATCGCTACTCCAATTCTTTGCAACAAATCACTTTTCATCTGTTCCCCCAAAGCGTCTGTTACGATTTTGAAAGTCGAGCAAGGCTTTTAATAATTCTGTTCTGTTAAAATCAGGCCATAGTGTCTCTGTAACATAAATTTCTGAATACGCAGTCTGCCAGATCAGGAAATTTGACAAACGCATTTCACCACTTGTTCTGATTACAAGATCGGGGTCTGGTATCCCTGCAGTATAGAGATTGCTGTTTACCAAATCAAGATTAATGTCATCAATATCCAACTCATTCTCTTTTATGCGCATAGCTATGGATTTGAAGGCTTGAATGATTTCCTGCCTGCCACCGTAGTTAAACAGCACATTCAATTGTAACCCACTATTATTCCAAGTCTTGGATGCTAACTTATGTGCTTTGGCAAGATAGTCCGGTTCCAATCTGTCTGAACCGCCTATGATTTTTAAAACAACATTCTTTCTATGTAACTCATCGATTTCCTGTTTTAGATATTCCATAAACAGCTTAAAAAGACCTGATACTTCATCTTTGGGTCTGCTCCAATTCTCTGTGGAAAAAGCATATAAAGTAAGATAGGGAATATGCAGTTCACCGCAAAACTCGACTATGTTGCGGACAGTTTTAGCGCCAGCCCGGTGTCCACTCAATCTGGGAAGGTGTCTTTGTTTTGCCCATCTGCGATTGCCATCCATTATGATTGCAACATGCTGAGGCAGTTTCGCAGTATCAAGCTGATTGATTAAATTAGGTGGTTCAATTGGCATCAGGATGACCTCAGCTTCTGGTGAGCCCGGGATTTTAACCAGGCATAGATATATCCGTCCAGTTCTCCATTCATGACTTTTTCGGTATTGCCAATTTCAAAATCAGTCCGGTGGTCTTTCACCATTTGATACGGTTGGAAGACATAGGACCTGATTTGGTTTCCCCAGCCTATCTCAGTTTTGGAGTTTTCCATTTCCTTTTTTTCTTTATCACGCTGTTCTTCGTAATATTGATAAAGGCGGGACTTGAGTATAGCCATTGCTTTTTCTTTATTCTGGACTTGAGATCGTTCATTTTGACAAGATACTACGATATTAGTCGGAAGATGGGTTATCCTGACTGCCGAATCGGTTGTATTCACATGCTGACCACCTGCCCCACTGGCGCGGTAAGTATCAATCTTTAAATCCTTGGCTTCTATTTCAAAATCGATATCTTCATCAATCTCAGGATAGACAAACACGCTGGCAAAAGAGGTTTGCCTTTTGCCTTGTGCATTGAAAGGAGATATTCTAACCAGACGGTGGATTCCGATTTCCGCCTTCAGCAACCCAAAGGCGTAGTTGCCTTTGACTTCTATGGTAGCGCTTTTTATACCTGCTTCTTCTCCGGAAAGACTGTCAATCACAGTAAATTCAAAGCTATTCTTTTCCGCCCAGCGTGAATACATGCGCAGCAGCATCTCTGCCCAGTCCTGGGCTTCTGTTCCACCTGCTCCGGCATGAATACTGAGGACAGCATCGTTGTGGTCATACTTTTCATTGAGCAGGCATTCGATTTCCATTCTTTCCACAAAGCTTTTCCACTCATCCCAGTGCTCAGTTGCCTCTTTGAATAGCGCTTGATTGAAATCTTCATCTAATAGGGAAACATAAGTTTCCAGTTCATCTTTTATCAGGTCAAGCTTTTCTGTGTGCTCCAGCGAATCGCGTAACAGGCTGATTTGTTTGGTGATTTTGCGGGCGTTATTCTGGTCGTTCCAGAAGTCGGGGGCATGCATCAGGTTTTCAAGTTCTTTTAACTGGCTGGTTTTTCCATCCTTATCAAAGTAACCTCCGGATTTCAAATATCTGCTCAGTCAGTTCATTTACTTCTTTTTTAAAATCAACGTATTCCACTTTCTATTCCTTTCATTATTGGACATTTAATCATAAACTCTAAAATCAGAAGGCAATTTTAGTCAAGAGGTTTTGACCTGCACTGTGAATCTTCCCGAAAACAATTAGACAGGTTAGATAGGATTTGTCCATCTGCCGTTGTCCGGAACAGGGGGGAGGAGTCCGAACTCGAGGGCATGTTTGACAGTGTCGCAGGGCAGGTTTTGGTCGGTTATCTGCTGGCGTGTAATGGTTCTGAGGTCAACTTGCCCCGGCATTGCTTTTTGCAGGGCAAACATCATTTTGAGCCAGGCATTGTTCCAGCCCACCATCGGTTTATCATAATATTCCCTGCATTCGTTGTAATACATGACATAATCTGCCAGATTATTCCTGTAACCCTGAGACGGATTCAAAGCCTTCAGATTTGACATGATAGAACGGGTGCGTTCGTTGTTATGATTGAGGGTGGGATACCGGTAGGGACGCATCAGGGTCTGGCGGATTTTGGGATTGTAATAAAATATAGCTTCATCCACCGTCCCTGTATAGCCTGCCAGATTGCGCTTCAAATAGACTCTCATAATTACCTCCAGAGCGTTTTTCTGTAGTTGAGACCTTTTCATTATAATATAAGCTATTTCTTCAGAATAATCAAGTCAAATCCCGGAATATTCATGGATACTTCCCGGTAACTTCCCGGGGTTAGCCCGGGAACTTTCCGCGAAGATTCTGGGAAATAACCGGCAATTTACTTAGATTGTCTTAGCTAAGCGAACAGAGAGCATCCGGAACACCAGGTTTTTTGATAACGGGCTTGACAAAACTGCAAGCAACAGAATACATGTATATCCAGAGCGGGATTAGCTCAGTGGTAGAGCATTAGCTTCCCAAGCTGAGGGTCGCGGGTTCGAGCCCCGTATCCCGCTCCATATTTATGCACAGAAACATACGCAATTAAATTTATCTGTTGACAATTTTATCAAATATCCTAATTTAGCATTAGACTCCTGTTTCCAGGACAAATTAGACATTAGGTTTCAATGGCATCAATTTGGGCAAACCCCATATGAAGCCAAAGGAAATTCCGGTTGGCAAGGAAGCAGGAAGTAATGACAGGTCATGATTTAGGAGTTCCAGGCAACCTGTTAATATGTGCACCCTATGCGAAGTTTGCACGTGTTATTGGTTGAGGAGAGAATGCCTCAGTATCACTTTGTGAGCTCATAACACTACTTAACTAAAAAAAAGAGAAGTATCGTGGAAAATTATGATCATGAATTTAGTAAAGACCAGCATCTTAGTGTAGAATATCACCGAGCTTACCGTAAACTTCATTACGGGAGTCTTAGCACCAGGCTGATATCGCACTTGCTGTTCTTTATCATAGCAGCAGGCTTGACGCTGTATTTTTTGGAGGAACTGACCCAGTTTTACTCCGGAATGGCTGCTGCCTTATTAAATGGCAGTCTAGGAAAAATATGGCTGGAGCAGACACCACTCTTCTTTCACAATATCTGGCTCGTTAATACAGAGGGCAGCTTTCCCAGCAATAACCTGTTAATCTGGGTGGGTGTTATCTCTGTAATCCTCTGGATTTTGATGATTGTGTTGAAGAAGCTGCCCTTGCCATTACGCTTGGGCGTCAAAGTCCTGGCTGCCTTGAACCTTGTAGGATGCATCTATTTTTGGTTATGGGGAGAGCACTTTCCGTATATTTTAAGAGATTTTTCCATATTGTATGTAAGCGCAGAAATCGGTATGTGGATAGCCATTCCTTTGATGATGATGTTTTCACTGATGCCGATACCTGTTCCTGTCTATAAGAAAGCCACACTTGTAATCTTTACGCTGGTTTATACTTATGTGTTTGGGTTTATCCGATATGCTTTCTTTGTTTTTATTCTGGCGAAATTCTCTTATTTATGGATGGCTCTGCTTTACTTTATCCTGGGAGTGTTTTTCGACTTTGCTTTTATGATAGCTTTTTACAGCTATTTCATTAGTTTGGTTTCCCCGGGTCTGTTTAAAAAACAAAGGATTTGGCGATGGTTATACTCCTCTTAAAGATATACATATTCATAGTCGCAGCAATTATGATAATCTACGCTATACGTAGCTTTGTCTTTTCGATAAACCGTGCCTATGGCGAACAGGCTTTGTATTATCAAGACATTCTGGAGATGGACTTACCGTCTGTAACTGTGATAATTCCCATGCATAATGAGGAAAAAGTCGTAAGGCATTCAATCGAAGCAATGCTGGTGCAGGATTACCCCCCGGGTAAACTGGAAGTAATTCCAATCAATGACCATTCCGATGATAATACAGGTTCAATCCTGCAGCAGTATGCCAAACTTTATCCGGAGCTGATAAAACCTTTTGAACGGAAAGACGGTAAAAGAGGCAAACCCGCTTCTTTAAATGATACTTTGGAAAAAGCCAAGGGCGATATAATTATAATATTCGATGCCGATTATATCCCACCCCGCAATATTGTACGCGATCTGGCTGTTTGCTTCAAGGATCCGGAAGTTGGCGCAGTCATGGGAAGAGTTATCCCCCTGAATATAAACAACAGCTCATTAGCTCGTTTACTTGATTTGGAAAGAACCGGAGGATATCAGGTTGACCAGCAGGCTAGATTCAATCTGCATCTGATTACCCAATTCGGAGGAACGGTTGGTGGGTTCAGAAAGCAGATTTGCAAGAACCTTGGCAGCTTTGATATAACCAATCTGGCAGAAGATACGGAACTGACTTATAAGTTATATGTTCACGGCTGGAAAGTATTGTATGCCAACCGGCTGGAATGTTATGAGGAAGTGCCGGAAACCTGGAGTGTAAGATATAAGCAGGTAAATCGCTGGTCGCGTGGACACACCCGCTGCTTCATAAAATACTTCATACCGCTTTTGAAGTCACGCTACCTGTCGTTTAGGGAAAAGCTGGATGGAGCACTCTTGTTAGGTATTTATTTAATACCGCTGGTTCTGTTTTTGGGTCTGATAGACTCACTGATCCTATTCTATCTGGGCGAGATGACAATCCTGAACAGCAGCCTGATTATGCTGATCCTTGCCATATATAATTTGTTCGGCAACACAGGTCCCTTCTTCCAGATTGCCATTGGAGTCTTGCTGGATGGCGGAAAACAAAGACTGAGATTGATACCGCTTATCATGATAAGCTTTATTGTCTATTTATTCAGTACCACCAAAGGCGGTTTTGATGCAATCCTCGATTCCATCTTCAAACGCACTCCCGTATGGGAAAAAACAATAAGATTTCGCAAGGCGGTAAAACATGTATAAAGTAATCTTATCCACTCTGGTCATGCTATTCATATTTATTGGATTGGGATATTCCCAGGCAGATAAAAATACAATTCATCAAGAAGCTATACAAAATGAATCAATACAACCGGAAAGCCTGGTGGAAAATGTAACAGACCCGATGACAGCACCTGACTCATCAGGGTCAAAAACAGAAAACAACGTAATTAACTATGTTAAGAACCATACTGGGATTACGTTAATTGTAATAGTATTCTTGCTGATGCTTGTGATTCCATTTGTGCCGGCATTGAGAGAGATGTTTAAACCGAAAGATAACAAACCTCTTTTAATAGACAAAGATTATACCAGGGATCCCCGGTTTTTGGACAAACACCTGATGGAAGAAATCAAACCAGCTCTGGAAGCTTCGAACGACAACCTGAAGAACATCAAGTATAAAAATAACGTTACAATCGAAAAAGTCAAAGATTACAAAGCTTCAGAGCCAGTTACCCAGAATCATCTGCTGATTGTTACAGGAGATATGAAAGTCAATAACGGCAGCACATTCAAACAACCTGTCTATGTTCAGGGTAAAACCGGCTTGGGCGATAACTGCCATCTTGAAATACTCATGTCTGAAGGTGAAATGATTACCGGCAAGAATACCCAGATCGGTCAATGGGTCAGTTCCAATGCCAATATCAAAGTGGGGGAGAGTTCAGTTCTGGGTAAGAAAGCAGTCTGCAGCGGAATCTTGCAAATGGCAAAAGGAACACAATTCAGCAACCTTTATGCCATGCCTGTAGCCACTTATGATGTTGATTTCAATCTTGATCTCTCCAAACCGGCTGCAGTCGAAACAACTGCTGTTCAGGAAGAGTCCATGACTGAAGTCAGTGATATGAATTGGTACATCTCCAAAGGATTTATGACCATCCCGCCTTTTAGTCTGGTGAATAACTCCATGGTGGTCAAATCTGACCTTGTTCTTAGACGGGGAGTAGTCGTTAACGGTAATATTAAAGTCTATGGTAAAGTCATTCTCGATAAAGATGTCAGGATCTATGGCGAGTTAATCAGCAATGGAGATATTGAAGTCGGCGAATTCAGCTACATCCGTGAAAATCTTTTTACTCAATCTAAAATACACATAAAAAATGGCGTTAGAATAGGATTACCCGGACAAAGCAAATCAATTATAGGTAAAAAAGGTGTCAGTCTCGAAAAGAACGTCATTTTATATGGCAATATAGTTACCGCCGGTAAAGGAGTTGTTCTCTGATACTATATAGTATAGGGATGCAATAACAGGCTGATATTGTATGAAAGTAATGATCGTGTTCGGAACCAGACCTGAGCTGATTAAGTTTGTACCGGTGATATATTCACTCAGAAAGGATCATGAGCTTACAGTAGTTCATACACTTCAACATGAAGAACTTACTGACGATATACTTGACTTCTTTAAGATAAAGCCCGATTATGAAACCCCTGAGCTGTTAAAAATCAGTAATCTGAAAACTGCTGAACACAGGTTTGGAGGCGAACTTCCAGACATTATGCGTAAAGTTAAGCCTCATCTGGTAATTGTTCAAGGCGATACTCTGACTGCTTTTTTAGGAGCCTTGGTAGCTTTTGAACTCAAGATTCCCGTCTTACATCTGGAAGCCGGTTTACGAACAGGAAATCGCTTTTCACCTTATCCGGAAGAAGTCTTGCGTATGCTGATTACCCAAATCGCGGAATTTCATTTTGCCCCGACTCCATTGGCAGCCAGAGAACTCATCGATACCGGAGTTCCCAGGGACAGAGTCTATATTACAGGTAATACAGTTATTGATGCTGCTATATTAACCAGCTCTATCTTGGACGATGAAACACGATCACAAGCTTTAGACAAGGTCTGTGACAACATAGATAAAGATACAGATATAAAAGACCTCGTCATCATTACTGCTCATCGGCACGAGAATATTGGTGAGCCGATGCGTCGGATTTGTCAAAGTGTAATTGCCCTCAGCAAGGAATATCCTGATACGCATTTCCTCTGGCTGTTGCACCGAAATCCCAAGGTCCGGGATATTGTCTATGACGAGTTTCAAAATCAACCACACAACGTATGTATAATAGAAGCTGTGTCGTATCCTCTGATGATCTGGCTGATGAAATGGGCAAAGTGTATTATGACCGATTCCGGCGGAATTCAGGAAGAAGCCACTGCCTTACATGTGCCAATCATTATTCTCAGAGA
>DAHVPA010000065.1 GCA_027318525.1 Candidatus Cloacimonadota bacterium
ACTGCCTTTTTGAAGAGCACAACCAGTTTCTGCAAATCTTCAGTGGTCAGTTCCAGGTCTTCCTTAACGCCTTTTTCGGTTTTGATGTGGTGAATGATTACTTCAAAGGGATCTTCGTCTTCTTTCTTCTCAGGTTTAAGTCCCAGCACGACATCGCCATACATCTGCACGAAGCGGCGATAGCTGTCCCAGACGAAACGCGGATTATTGGTCTTCTTGACCAAGCCATTGACAGCAGCTTCGTTCAAACCAAGATTCAGGATTGTATCCATCATCCCCGGCATGGAAGCGCGGGCACCTGAACGAACAGAGACCAGCAAAGGATTTTCACTGGAACCGAACTTTGTATTGGTATGTTCTTCCACAGCTTCGATGGCTGCTTTAATTTCTTCTTTCAATAATTCTTTGACCTTGTCCATACCCAGTTTGTTATAATCGGTACAGACCTCAGTGGTTATGGTAAATCCCGGGGGCACTGGAACGCCTATCAGATTCATTTCTGCCAGGTTGGCTCCTTTTCCGCCCAGGAGGTTCTTCATTTCGGCTTTGCCTTCGGCAGCGCCGTTTCCAAATCGGTAAACGCGTTTAATGGAACTCATCCATCCTCCTGATATTTATATAGTTATGTGATTTAATAGGTTAGATATGACCCATTTTAATGAATAAACGTTTCTGTCAACTGCCAATTACCATGTTTTTGCTTGCTGGAATGCAACTTGCCGGGAATTTGCAGGATATCTTGTTTCTCTTTTTCCCAATGTCTGATCATTTTACCAATCTGTTCTGCGATTCTATCGAACCAGCTTGCTACTTGGGGTCCACGTGGCATCCACCCGGGCTTACCCCAGGAGGACTCCAGGTGGATCCCTGGTTGTAACTGGGGATGTTGTGAAAGCTGAGTTTGAGAGGATTTCCTTGACTGAAAAAGCCTATTCAAAATCCTGCCTCTATAAATGATATCCCTTAAGGAGTAGATAATGAAAAGAAAAGTTATCATCATGGGCGCAGCAGGAAGAGACTTCCATAATTTTAACGTCTTCTTCCGCGACAATGACATGTATGAAGTTGTAGCTTTCACAGCCACCCAGATTCCCGGCATTGACGACAAGAAATATCCTGCCGAACTTGCCGGTAGCCTTTACCCCAATGGAATAGAAATCCACCCCGAATCTGAAATCGTAAACCTCATAAAAAACAACAACGTTGACCTCGTGGTCTTTGCTTACAGTGACCAGCCGCATGAAGCAGTGATGAACAAAGGCGCTATCGTGAATGCCGCCGGAGCCGACTATATGATGATGGGTGCCAACACCATGGTTAAGACCAGCAAGCCATTGGTTACCATCTGCGCTGCCCGCACCGGTTGTGGCAAGAGCCAGACCACCCGTGCAGTGGTGAAAGCCCTCAAGGCAAAAGGACTGAAGGTTGTCTCAATCCGCCATCCGATGCCCTACGGTGACTTGGTTGCCCAAAAAGTGCAGCGTTTTGCCGAACTGGCAGACCTTGAAAAACACAAATGCACCATTGAAGAAATGGAAGAATACGAACCGCATATCCGCATGGGCAGCGTGATTTACGCAGGTGTGGATTATGAAGCCATCGTGCGTGAAGCCGAAAAAGAAGCTGACGTCATCATTTGGGATGGCGGCAATAACGATATTCCTTTCTACACTTCCGATAAGAAACTCAATATCGTTGTGGTCGATCCGCACAGAGCCGGAGACGAGATTTCCTACTACCCCGGCGAAACCAACCTCTACCTGGCTGACGTCGTCGTGATCAACAAAATCGACAGCGCAGACTTGGAAGACATACAGGAAGTGCGTGAAAACGTACGTTCCCGCAACCCCAAAGTCACCATCATCGAAGCAGCCTCCCCCCTCTTTGTGGACGACCCGGAATTGATTATGAACAAGCGCGTCCTCGTCGTGGAAGACGGTCCCACCCTCACCCACGGTGAAATGGCTTACGGCGCCGGTGTCATAGCTGCTGAGAAATACGGCTGCGCAGAAATGGTCGATCCCCGTCCCTGGGCGGTAGGAGAGATTGCCGAAACCTTTGAAAAATATCCTGAAATCGGTGTTCTGCTGCCTGCCATGGGTTACAGTGACCAGCAAATCAAGGACCTGGAAACCACAATCAACAATACTGATTGCGACAGCGTCGTAATCGCTACCCCGATTGACCTGCGCCGCCTTGTTAAGATCAACAAGCCCGCCTGCCAGGTTAATTATGAGCTTCAGGAAATCGGCTTGCCTACAGTTGCCGACGTTCTGAAGGACTTCTAAAACCTGTTAAGAACTAAGATGAATAATATAGGGCGGCTCAATTGAGTCGCCCTGCTTTGACTTTAAGAGGAAATTATGAAAAAAACAGCAGTCCTTGCCCTGGGTGGAAACGCCATCATCCAAGCCGGTCAAAAAGGCACAATTACTGAGCAGTTTAAAAACACAAGAGAGTCTTTAGGCGGAGTAGTGGAACTAATCCGTCAGGGATATCACCTAGCCATTACTCACGGAAACGGACCACAGGTTGGGAATCTTTTGCGTCAACAGGAAGCCGGGGAGAAAGAAGGTATCGCTCCCCTGCCTCTGGGTGTGCTTAATGCCGCTACGGAAGGCACCATGGGATACATGATTGAACAAAGTCTGCAGAACCGACTGCACCTGACCGGGATAGATAAAAATGTCATCACAATCACTGCTCAGGTGGTTGTTGACCGCAACGACCCAAGTATGCTGAATCCGACGAAGTTTGTAGGCAGCACCTATTACACGAAAGAACAAGCTGATCAACTCCATATTGATTTGGGCTGGACTTTGAAAGAAGACTCAGGCAAAGGTTACAGGCGCGTGGTGCCTTCCCCCAAGCCGATTGACATCATTCCTGCCCAAACAGTGAAAGAATTGGTGGATAATGGCGAAATCGTCATCACAGTCGGCGGTGGCGGTATTCCTATCTATATTGAAGACAATGGCACTTATGAGGGTGTGGACGCTGTTATAGACAAAGACTTTGCTTCCGCATTGCTGGCAAAGATGATTGATGCCGACCTGCTGGTTATCCTGACCGGGGTGGATAAAGTTGCTATCAATTACAACAAGCCGGATATGCAGGAACTGAACGTTTTATCTGTTGCCGATGCTATAAAATACCACGCAGAAGGTCAGTTTCCAAGTGGAAGCATGGGACCTAAAATCCTGGCTGCTATAGATTTTATCGAAAAGGGTGGTCAGGAAGTTCTTATCACATCAATCGAAAGAATCGTAGATGCCTTTGAAGGTAAGACAGGCACCAGAATAGTCAAATAAGATATATCTTCAATAAAAAAGAGTCATTCCCAGAGGAGTGACTCTTTTTGTTTTCAGAAACAAATTAGAACATGCTAAGATACCAGCCCAAAAAGAAATTACCAGTCAATACCCAAACCAAGGCTGCTGCTGCCAGAAACGGACCATAAGGGATTCCGTCTTCCCTGCCCTTGCGACTGAAAAGAGCAAATCCGACTGCCAGAAGACTGGAAAAGAAAACTATAAACGAGATGTTGATAGCACCCACATAAGCAGCCATGGCAGCCAACAGCTTGATATCTCCACCACCCATGCCTTCTTTTTTTCTTACCTTTTCAAACAGCCAGGCGATAAGCAGCATGATCACCAAGATTCCAACCGAAGTCAGCATAGCATTGAGGAAAGTGATATCAGACTCCGGTAATAAAGCAAAAGCCAAGCCTATGATCGCCATGGGAATTGTAAGCTTATCCAGAATCAGTCTGTGAAATATATCAATAAAGAAAATGGGTATCAGGAAAAAGAACAGGATGGCATATTTAGCAAAGAGAATCAAGTCTGTCCCAAACTTGAAAAACAACGCCAGCAAAATCAAGGGAGTTACAATCTCAACCACCAGATGATGGATGTGGATTTTAGCTCCGCAATATTTGCATTTACCCCGTAAAATCAGATAGCTCAAAATCGGGATGTTTAGCCAGAAAGGAATCGATTTGCCGCAATCGGAACATCTGGAAGCAGGCAGGATGATGGATTGTTTTTTGGGCAGACGGTCAATCCAGACATTGAAAAAGCTGCCCAGACTGGCTCCCAGAACCACAATCAGTATAGCAATTACAGGATCCAGTTAGCGCTCCATCCAGTCAAAATGATTTCGGTAAAATGGATTCTGTGCACGCATGTCTCTAAACTCAATCTGCAGCGAGACAGTATCAGTAGGTTTATAACTCAGGCTGAATTCAGGAATGATTTTGGTCTTGTTATCGTTGTTGCTTTCGAAACTGAATCCGCTGCTCTGGCTGATAGAACCAAAATTCACCAGATTGAGGTCAACAGCCAGATTAAGCTTGGGACTAAGCTCGTATGCCAGATGATTGGTATAGCGCGATTGGTAAAAACCCAATCCGTTGCTGGAGGTACCGGCTGCAAATCCCATACTGTGAGTCATTTTGAGTTTGTAGGGATTGAAAAGTGTCCCTCTCGCCAAAGCAGAATTAAAAGTGCTGTTTTCGAATATATAGCTTTGTGCCAATAATCCCGAAAGGCAAGCTCCCAGAATCATTAAAACCACTATCTTTTTCATAATATAACCTCACAGGTTCCTGTAACAAATATCCCCTAACACATAAGATAAGCATCCCTGCCGAAACGTCAAGTTAAAATGACTTAATCAAAGTGGCAAGCCTGGCAATACCTTCTTGAATCTGCTCCTGACTGGAATAGGTAAAGTTAAGACGCATGCAGTTATACTGTTCCTCTCCAAAGGGGAAGAACTTGCTGCCTGGTATGAATGCGACCTTATGTGCTTTCGCCTGCTCAAACAACTCGTCACAATTGAATCTTTCCTCCAGCCACAGCCACAGGAAAATACCACCTTCAGGATGTGTCCACATCACATTGGAGGGCATTTCCTTATCCAAAGCTTCCAGCATGGTCTCCAGATATGGTCTATAAAAAGAGCGAATCATTTCCAGATGAGGTTGCATCAAATCCTGTTGAAAGAAGCGGGCAGCTACACGCTCTGTTACACAGTCCGGAGTGATGTTGACTTTCTGCTGCCAGGAACATAGGCGTTCCACCAGGTTTTTATTGCCTTTCACAAATGCAAGGCGCATACCTGGTCCCAATATCTTGGAAAATGATACAATCTCGGTTACAATATCTGGATTCCTATATTGCTCAAAAGCTGTCCTGTATAGTGTGGGCAGCTCATCACCACTAAATCTGAGACGGCTATAGGGGTTATCCTCCAAAATCGGTAAATCAAAATCCAAAGCAAAACGAACCAATTCTTTACGTCTTTGTTCAGACATGGATATTCCACTGGGATTCTGAAAATCAGGGATTACATACAAGAATTTAACCTTCCTGCCCTTAGTTCTGAATTCCCGTAAATCCTTCTTTAGAATTTCCAGGTCGATTCCTTCGCTGTCCATAGGGATACCATGGACTTTAGCTCCCAAAGCATCAAAAGCTACCAACGTCCCCAAAAATGTGGGAGCTTCGCAAAAAATAACATCTCCTTCTTCGATCAGAGCTCTGGTATAGTAATAGATGCCATTTGTTGCCCCGGCAGTAACCAGGATGTTGTCGTGGTTAATGTGTTTATATCCTTCCCATTTAAGCAGCTCATCCTTGAGCTGGTTATCGCCTTCGGAAGCGCCGTATTGTAGAACTTCAGCCCCTTCCTCAGTGATAACCTGGCTGTAAATCTCTGCCAGTTTCTGTTTGGGAAAGGTCTTGGGAGAAGGAAAACCGCCGGCGAAGGAAATCAATCCCGGCACTGTTTTGATACTTGCCACCAGCTCGCGAATCAGTGATGAATGCATGGTTCTGGTGTGTTCAGAAAAGCTGTTTTTGTACTCCATTTATATTCCTTATGCTTTTATTGTCAATTTAAGGGCCCGTTTGGCCAGGATATGACTTTATGGATAGATGCGATAGATCATCCTCGGGAAAGGTATGACCTCCCGGATATGGTGCGTGCCGGACATCCATTGGGTCAGGCGTTCCAGTCCAATGCCAAAACCGCTGTGTGGAACCGAGCCGTATTTGCGCAGGTCCAGGAACCACTGATACTGCTCTATGGGCATCTTTTCTGCCTGCATCCTTTGCAGCAGCAGGTCGTGATCATCTTCACGCTGGGATCCGCCTATAATCTCACCAAAGCCTTCCGGAGCAATAAGGTCTGATCCCAGCACCACTTCCGGATTATCCGGATCGCGCTTCATGTAAAATGCTTTGATAGCCTTGGGCCAGCGTTCCACAAAAATGGGTACGGGTGAGCCTTCAGTCAACAGAACTTCATCCTGAGCTCCGAGGTCACTGCCATGCGTGATTTCCGAGCCTTTGCTCTGCAGGTATTCCACTGCATCATAATGTGTCATTCTTTTAAAAGGTGCATCCGCAGCCTTCAAAGTTTCTATATCCCTTTCCAAGATAGCAAGTTCTGTCTGGCATTTCTCCAACACTGCCCGAATTACAAAGCGGATAAGATCTTCCTGGATCTGCATATTCTCGTCATGTTCAACGTAGGCTGCTTCTGCATCCATCATCCAGAACTCGGTTAGATGTTTGCGGGTCTTGGACCTTTCTGCACGGAAGACAGGACCAAAGTCATAAACCCTTCCCAGGCTCATAATACCAGTTTCCAGATAGAGCTGACCGGACTGTGATAAATATGCTTTACCTTCGTCGAAATAATCGAGTTCAAAAAGAGTTGTTGTGCCTTCACAGGCATTCGGAGTAAGTATGGGTGAGTCAAAACGGACAAAGCAGTTCTGGTTCAGGAAATCACAGATGGCATAATAAACCGTGTGTCTGATACGCAGGTTTGCCCATTGTTTGGAAGAGCGTATCCAAAGATGCCGGTTGCTTAGAAGAAAGTCCGGACCATGTTCTTTCTTCCCGATGGGGTATTCTTCGGCATATTGCACAACCTTTATGTCTTTTACAGAAAGCTCAAAAGTGTCAGCCAGCTTCTCATGCAGCTTGGGAACAGCTTTGATAATGAGTGAAGATTCCAGGGTCAGCCTTTTGGCTTGTTCAAAGATTTCTTCATCCATATCCGGTTTAAAGGCAACAGCTTGGATGTCTCCGGTGCCGTCTCTGAACTGGATAAACAGCAGTTTTCCGCTGCTGCGGATGTTACGCACCCAGCCTTTGAGCTCGATTTCCTGTCCCAAATGGTTTTTTACATCTTTAACAAATACCTGCGGCATATCTATACTCCGTTGTTTAATCAGTTGAACATTCTGGCGAAGCTGTCTTTGTTGACATTGATGATTCGGACAATCTCCATTGCCACCTGCAAAGCCCGGGTGCCATCCCTGCCATCCACCACCGGCTTTGTATCATTATTCAGGCAATGAACGAAGGACTCCAGTTCCATCTCCAAGGCATCTTTGGCTGCTTCAGAAGCATCAATGTTTTTGGTGTCAATCAGTTGTTCCGGTTTAAAGTCCGTTTTGCCCAGCAAGATTTCCGGCAGAATGTCTTTGATGCCGGCTGATTTTTTTAATACAGTTACATGCTTGGCAATGAAGTCCATCGAGATATAACTGTTCTTCTGGAAGAAGCGTATCTTGCGTTCCTGCTTCATGGAAACCCGGCTGGATGTGACATTGGCAATTGCCCCGTTTTCAAACTCCAGGCGTGCATTGGCAATGTCGATACTGGGGGTGAGAATCCCTGTCCCACTAGCCCGGATTTCCTTGAGCGGGCTCTTGATAAAGCTAAGGATGAGGTCGATATCGTGTATCATCAAATCCAACACCACCGGCACATCTGTGCCTCTGGGTTGGAAAGTGCTAAGCCTATGCGATTCTATAAACATAGGGTCTTTTATCTCATCTTCTACTTGAAGGATTACCGGATTAAATCTTTCGATGTGTCCCACCTGGATTTTCAGCTTTTTCTCTGCAGCAATCTTCAGCAATTCCTCTGCTTGAACTAGGTCGGAAGTAATGGGCTTTTCCAGGAAAACATGCTTGCCTTTGAGCAAGGCTGTCTTAGCCAACTCATAGTGATAGGTGGTGGTAGCAGCAATGTCTATAGCATCGATATTATCCAGCAATTCCTCATATGTCCGATATGACTTAACCTGCAAAGACTGCGATATCTCAACAGCCCTGGATTCATTCTTGTCATGAATCCCGACAAATTCACATTCCTTTATCGCCAGAAACTTCTTAACATGAAACTGCCCCAGATGCCCGACACCGACTACGCCAATCTTCACCATATCGTCTTCCTTGAATTTGTTTATCTGACTAACAAGTTACTTCAGTTTCTTACTCAGCACTGCCAGCATGTCTTCTGTCATGCGTGGCAGGTCATAATCAGGTTTCCAGCCCCATTCTTCGCGGGCTGCCGTATCATCCATCCAATTGGGCCAGCTTTCAGCAATGGATTGGCGGATGGGGTCAATGTCATAATCCAGCCTAAAGTCCGGGATGTGCTTGCGGATTTCCGCAGCAATCATTTCCGGTTCAAAGCTCATGGCTGATACATTGAAACAGTTACGGTGCTTCAGTTTGGCAGGATCAGCCTCCATCAGTTCCACCACTGCCTTAAGCGCATCCGGCATATACATCATATCCAGAAAAGTGCCGGGCTTCAGGTTACAGGTAAAGTGCTTTTCCTGAATCGCTTTGTAATAGATTTCAACAGCATAATCAGTGGTTCCGCCACCGGGCAGGGTAACATTGGAAATGATGCCGGGATAGCGCACTCCGCGCGTGTCCACGCCGAATTTAACGTTGTAATAATCTGCTAATAGCTCACCCGCTACTTTGGAAACGCCGTAAACTGTGGTGGGACGCATGATGGTATCTTGCGGAGTTCCGTCCAGGGGAGTGGACTTGCCGAAAGCGCCGATACTGCTGGGAGTAAAGACTGCGCAGTTGTAAGCCCGTGCCAGTAACCACGACGTCGATCTCCCCTCCGAGGCCGAGGTCGCCAAGGTCGGCGATGCCTGCCAGGGTCTGTTCGCAGAGATGGCCCCCGGGTCCGTGGCCCTCGCGAGCCCTCTCGTCTCTCCCTACCCGGGCAGCTTCGCCCGCGCGCAACTTCTGGGCGACGT
>DAHVPA010000066.1 GCA_027318525.1 Candidatus Cloacimonadota bacterium
CTCTTTCCCCGCTGCCTCCCGAGAAAAGTCCGAGAGGCTGGCGGAGGCTGCGGGATGGGTAAGCAAGCAAAGTCTCGCTGGGAAAAGAGTTTCATAGGTGGAAAGGATGGAAGAGAAAAACCCTTGAGGATATTTTTTGTTGACAGAAAAAGCGTTTTTCGGAATTTGAGCAACACGAAGCTAATCCGGAATAGCTCAGCGGTAGAGCGGGTGGCTGTTAACCACTAGGTCGGGGGTTCGAATCCCTCTTCCGGAGCCATAAATAAAAAGCGAACCACACGGTTCGCTTTTTTTATTCTGTTGAAAACCGGTTTTATTTCTTGTCTGTAATGGTCAGCTCATACAGGGTTTTGGCTCTTCCGGAAACGGGTTTAAGCTGCATGGTTATGGATTTCTTTTTATTGGCAGTGCGGACGAAGTATGTATCATCCTTGATTTCTCCGGTGAAGCGGGTGTAGGCATCTTTGTCGCTGCCTTCATAAACCAGGAGTCTGGAGATTCTGGAGATGGTATCTTCCATGAAGTAATCTTCTTCATAGTAATCATAAGCGTCAAGATAGTCATATCCCAGGAAATCACCGTTGAGGGTGAAGTCTTCCCAGCTTATCAGATTTGTAGCCTGCCAATCGTTGTCATGCAGATATTTGATGAGGTTGGCAGCCATTGCTTTGACCTCACTGGTATCGGGCAGGACATTTTCATTGCTCTGGGCTGTCAGAGCTGTCCCGGCAAGCATTACAAGCATTAAAACAAAAATAACGAGTGTTTTGGTTTTCATTTTTGCTCCTTTTACTTTCTATTACACAAACTTTTGGTTTTTACTTCATGAATTTATGGGAAACAGCTTGCTTTCTACCATTTCCACCATGATATGCAGGATTTTGATGTGCATTTCCTGAATCCGGTCAGTGGTCAGGGCAGGAATAATCAGCTCCAAATCACTTTTGTCTTTGAGCTTTCCGCCATCCTTGCCAAGCAGCGCCATGGTCTTGCATCCCAGTGTTTGGGCTGTCTGCAAAGCTTTTATGACATTGGCGGAATTCCCGCTGGTGGAAATCCCGATGACCATATCTCCCGGTTTGGCAAACGCTCGGACTCCTCTGGCAAAGACTTCGTCAAAGCCGTAATCATTTGCCACACAGGTCAGATAACCCGGGTCTGACAAGGCAATCGCAGGCAAAGCAGGTCTGTCATTGCGAAATCTGCCGCTCAGTTCCTCAGCAAAGTGCATGGCGTCACACATACTGCCGCCATTACCGAAAATGATAACCTTGTTGCCGTTGCGAAAGATTTCTGCCAAAGCTTCCGCAGCTCTTGCTATTGCGTCAAGGTTGGCATCCTTTTCCATAAAGGAGTGCAGGGTTTCCGCTGCCGTCTGCAGTAGTGATTTTATCATATTTTGCATAGCTTAGAGGTTTTCTTTGACCTTGACCTTGGTCTTGAGCTCTGTTTCTTCCAGGTCGTCGATTTCGGTCAGAATCCGGTTTATCAGGCGCACTCTTTCCTTGTATGGGATAAAAGCGCTTTTGAAGCCATTCAGGATGATGTTTTTGATTTGCGGATAATCCAGCCCGAGCAGCTCGATGGCGAGCATATATTCATCCGTCAGGGTGGTATTGGAAATGGTCCGGTTATCCGTATTGAGGGTCACTCTCAAGCCGTAATCGAGATAAAAGTCGATGGGATGAGCTCTGATGCTGGGCACCGCCTTCGTATGGAAATTACTCTTGAGGCAGATTTCCAATGGGATGCGATGGTCGTTTACATAGTTCAAGAGGTCTCCATCCTCAACCAACCTGGTGCCGTGTCCGATGCGGTGTGAACCGCAATAATGCAGCGCCTGGTGGATGCTGTCCGGTCCGTAGGCTTCTCCGGCGTGGATGGTGATATTGAGATTGTTTTTGAGGGCAAGGTCAAAAGCTTCCTTGTGGTCTTTGGCGGGATAGTTGTTTTCACCGCCTGCCAGGTCAAAACCGATGACGCCTTTGTTCTTATAGGCAACTGCGAGCTCTGCCAGCTTGACTGAAGTGGTGGGGTCCATATTCCTGATGCCGCAGATGATTACGCCCGTCTTGATGTTGAAGTCCTTCTCCGCCTGCTTGAGTCCGTCAATCACAGCTTCCGAGATTTGGGTCAGCTTGAGTCCCTGGTCTGTGTGTAAAATTGGTGAATAGCGCACTTCCACATAGCGGATGTTTTCCTTGGCGCAATCTTCCGCCAGTTCATACGCTGCCCGGCGCAAGCCTTCCTTGTTCTGGAGGACTTTGTTGACTATATTAAAACCACGCAGATAATCTTCCAGACTGGCGGTGTTTTCATCGCAACAGATTAGTTTCTGCATTTCCGCAGGGTCATAGGTGGGAAGCTCCACCTTAAACTGCTTTGCCATATCTATCAGTGAGTCAATCCGGACAGAGCCGTCCAGATGCACGTGCAAATCTGTTTTGGGCATTTTTTCGATAAAAGCCCTGGTCAGTTTGAATTTTCCTGTCATTTTCTTCTACTCCTCTCTGTTCAATCAAGATAGCGCACTATCTGCTCCAGCGGCAATCTGTCCTTACTGCCGGCAAAGGTCTTCAACACTTTGGAATAAACTCCAGTTTTTTCCGCCGGATAACCAAAAGGACTGAGCGCTATTATCCTCCAGCTTTTTGGCAGTTGCAGCCAGCTTTTGAGTTTCTTTTCGCTGAAGGCTGCCAGCCAGCAGGAACCGATTCCGTGGCTCCAAGCCGTTAAAATCATCTGATGGAAAGCGATTGTTGTGTCAACTAAATAATAATCTTGTCCGTTGACTCTCAGGTTTTTATCTGTATCTGCGCAGGCAATGACCAGCATGGGAGCTTTTTTGATAAAGAAGTTGGAAAGCCCGATTAATCCGCAATTGGCTGCCAGACTGCGAATCTTTTCCCTGTCCCTGAGGATGATGAACCGCCAGGGTTGTCTGTTTTGGGCAGAAGGCGCCAGCCTTGCAGCTTCGAGCATATCCTGAAGCACTTCCTCCGGAACCGGTTCATCCCTAAAATCCCTGACGCTGTGCCTGGTCAATATCGTTTCCATTAGTTCCATAATCTACTCCATTGTTACAAAAATCCCGATGGGAAGACAAGTCAAGCAATTCCTGAACAGTCATTTTCTGCTTAGTATTACTAAAAGATTTTACCTCATTAAGACCTGATATTATCTGCCTGCAAAAATCTTTATTGACTTTTATTGCTATATCTGTAATGTGTATTACCCGATGGAAAAGTCTATGAACGAGATAAATGCAAAAGCGACTGAAGCGGCTTCTCTAAAGAGATTGCTCGTAAACAGAGTAATCGTCACGGCAGTTTTTTGCCTGGCGGTCACCGGAGGTCTTGCTTTGCTTTTTTATTCGGACATTCTCTTTGACCTCAGAAACCTTCCGCTCCGGCTTTCCCTCAATAACATTGTTCCGGGTTTGTTTGACATCGGTCTGCTGCTCATCTGCGCCGCTTTGCTGTTGTGGTTTGTCTTTTACTTTACTTTAAGGAAGACCTTTGCCCAAATCAGTGAGCTTGCCTCCCTTCCTGCCAAAACACCTGAACCTGATTGGCAAGCCGGCAAAACGATTGAAGACCTGATTGACAAGGCACCCCCTGCCCCATCCCCGCAGCCAATCCCCGCTCAGCCTGCGAATAAGGATGCCATCCTGCTGCAGCTCGAATCGGAAAAGATACTGAACAACCTGCTTTCCGCCCTGCTCAGTAAAAACACCACTGCCTCTGCCGCCGGTCTGGATGAAGTTTTGGCTTCTCTGGGCAGCTATTGCAAAAGCGATTTTACCGCCATTTATAAAAAGGAAGTCCTGTCCGGAATGTTTGACCGGCTCGGTTTTTGGGATGCAGATCCCGATACTGCCCGCCATTCCAACAAACTTGATGCCATTGAGCTGCCCCAATACAGATGGATGAATAAATCCCTCTTAAGTGGCAAATCCTTTATCTTTAGGACTGCGATGCTGAACGGACTGATGCAGGGCATTCAGAATGCGGCTGATGATGTGAAGGAATGGATGCAGATGCAAGCCCAGGAATCCGCCGAATACAAGCTTTGCCGTCATGAGGGCTGGGAATATTTTGTCTGTTTCCCGTGTCTGCAGGGTAATGACATCATCGGACTTTTCATCATCGGCTATTTCAAACCCGAACTCCCCATCACCAATGATGTTCTGGAGCGTCTGACCCTGATTTCCACAGCTTTGGGCAGGCAGCTTTCCGAATTTGACGGAAAGGAAACTCCTTCTGATGCGGCAACGGACATTCAGGCAGCGTTGGACACTCTGGATGAAGCGATTTTTATCACCGACCAGGCGGGTGTGCTCACCCTGCTCAATAAATCTGCTTCCGCCCTGGTGGAATCCCGTCAGGGCAGATTGGCAGGTCAGCCCTGGCACAGCGTCTTTCACCTTATCAACAAGGACACCGGCTTTCCCGTCCCCAATCCTGTTGCCAAATTCTCCCGCGATAGCAGCGAAAAGATTTATCTGGATAATGTGGCAATCCTTGGTCCTGCGGGAGCGGAAATCCTGCTTGAAGGAATGGCAGCGCCTTTTTATTACTCCACTTCCGACCGCACCGGAATCATCTTTATCCTGCGTGATGTGACAGACCGGACCAAGCAGGAAATCGAACGCAGCCAGGCACAGAGGATGGAAGCCATCAGCTCCCTTTCCGCCGGGTTTGCTCATGACTTTAACAATATCCTGACAGCCATTTTGGGCAATATCTCCCTGGCGATGGATGATGCTCCGCCCAATAGCGAACAGGCTTCAGTCCTCAAAGCTGCGGAAGAATCCACCCTCAAGGGCAAAGAGATTACGGATAACCTGCTGGCTATGGCAAAGGGCAGCCCCATTCCCGAGCATTCCTCCGAAGCCATCCAGACCTTGCAGCGCGTGGTGAATGAGATGGTTACGGGCACCAATGTCAAACCCGTCTTCCAGTTTGCTCCCAGTCTGCCCAATATCCGCATGGCGGTGGACACCTTTGAAAAGATCATCACAAACCTGGTCAGCAATGCCCTGCAAGCTATGAAACTGGGCGGAATCCTGACCGTGACTGCCGAACCCTTTAACGCCGTGGCTGATACGGAAATCCAGGTCAAACCCGGACATTATCTCTGCATCCATATCAAGGACACGGGCGAAGGCATCACTTCCGACAACCAAAACCGCGTCTTCGTTCCTTATTTTACCACGCGCCCCCAAGCCAGCGGACTGGGCTTGCCGATTGTCTATCAGCTCCTCAAAAAGAATAGCGGCTTTATCCGGCTCAAATCCCAGCCCGGCAAAGGCACGGATTGCGAAATCTATATCCCTGTGGCAGAAGACAAGGCGGAACTCCTGCCCGATACCAAATCCGAACCGAAACCGGCTTCCCTGCGTTCAGCTCCGTTTGTGCTTGTTTTGGATGAAGACGATGCCCTGGGCAACCTCCTCATCAAGACTTTGGTCAAGATGGGTCTCAAGGTCCAACACACCACCAATACCGATGAGCTGACCAGTCTCTTTTTCAAAGCTGCCAATAGCGGCTCACCCGTCACCCTGATTCTGGCTGACCTCAATATGCCCAGCCTGATTGACATCCGCAACCTGCTGAACGTCCTCAAAAAATCCGACCCCAAGGTCAAGCTGGTCGCCTATAGCAACCAGATTGGACCCGAAAACCTGGAAGAATATAAGAGCAAAGGCTTCGACGATATCCTCCAAAAACCTTTCAATATCTCCGACCTCCGCGCCGTCATCAATCGCAATATAGAAGTCTAACTCTGACTCAGCCATACTTATCAAGCCTGCCGGAACACCTCTCACAGCTTCCATGAGGGCGGTATAGACAAACTCAAACAGCTTACTCAGGCGTATTCTGTATTGTCCAAACAGCCAGGAATAAGCTTCTGCAGTTTGTTTACAAAATACATATTTACAATATTGGGAGTATAACTTAATTGGAATTCTAGCGTTGAAGCATTACTTTTTGTGTAACTGTATTCCCCGCAAATTCAAGCTTCGCAAAATAAACACCAGATCCAACCTTCATATTGTTGTAATCAGCACCGTCCCAGACAGCTTGCTGTTTACCTGCTGATAAACAACTGCTTACAAGGGTTTTTATTTTCTGACCTTTCAGATTGTAAATTGCTAATCTCACATCGGATTTTGTTGGCAGGGAAAAAGACAAATTCAATATGTGGCTACTCGGATTTGGATATACTGAAAGCATAGGCTGAGAAACCTGCAAAGAGTATTCATCCTGATTTGTCACCAATTCGTCTATTCTTACTAAGATTACTCCACAAGGATTGGGAATCACTATTCTGGCTGAATCGTAAAATTTCAGATTTGTGCCGGGAATACAATCTACATATTCAAGTTGTGCATCCAAAACATAGGAGTAAAATATATCCTTGCACAGAAAATAACCAATTCCATCATAGGTAGGACAGCTGGTTCCTTCAACCGGTAGTATGATTTGCCCCATCACAAATGGAGAATCGGGGTTGGAAATATTTATCACCATTCCATTGTTATGTGTTTGAATAATCTTCTCACCCTGAACAAGGTTTAAAGTACTTTCCGATTCTATTTGTATTAGAAAAGTAATGCTATTGTCCGATTCTATCTTATAGAAGTAATTATTCCATCCATCTCCTCCCAGACTTCTGTAAACAACGAAATGGGAAGAATCGTAAAAGAATATCCCGCTACAAATATGATTTATTGGGCTTTCTGATAAAAACACTGCTTCTGAATTCATAATCCGATAAAGCCCAACACGCCATTGTTCATTGTAATAACCACATAGTGCCAGCTTATCCTCATAAACATCAACTATGTTTACGCCATGAGTGTTGGGCAGAGAAACAACTTGGTATCCACCATTCTGGATTAATTCTATGATATCGATACTATTAGAGACAAAAACAACCTTATTATCTCCATATCTGGTTACCGAACCGTCACAATCCCCGGTGTTTTGATAATTTAGGAACAATCCTGTCTCCAGATCATAAATCCTGTATCTGGTAAAAGAACCGGATGCTCCACCCAGTTCTTCGACAAGCAAATACCTGTTCAAATAGATCCCCGCCGGATAATAAACTACGCTTTGATTAAAAATACTCGTCTGGTCCAACTCATTATTCAGCAGAAAGGACTGATAAGGTCCGGCAGCAAAAAAGCCATTCGTCAATTGAAACAGCTTGTAAGAAAATAAACCGGGATAAGTTCCCGTGTCAACCAGTTGCAAACTATCTGTTGCAGAGTTCTGATACTTGTTTATTCTCCAAGCTTGTGACCCTGCATACCCGGTTATGTAAATATAACCTCCGGATATCTCTGGAAAATCATAATAATCATATATGCTAATTTCCTGAGACCAGGCAACTATCATCCCTGAAGAGCCGGAAGGATTTAGCTTGGATAAGTAAGTTTGTCCTATCGAATCAGCCAGCACAACATAGAAATCCCCGTTGATTTCCTTACAAGCCTTAATTATGACATTATCAAGCCCGGGTGCTGCCATAGGTGTGGGATTGGTGGTGATCTCCTGAGAATAGAACACATTGCCCTCTGCACCTATGTAGTAGTAAAAGCCATCCCGGTAAAATACTCCCCTCCAGCTGTTATGTCCACTGGTGTATATGCGGGATAGTAATGCAGGATAATGGGGATTGTGAAAATCAAAGATACTCAGACAATAATTCTGTTCTACATCCTCGTAGAATAGACCGCTACCGAGCAACAAGAATCCATTTATAAACTGCGCATATGTGCAGATTAGCCTCCCATTAACATCATCATCACAATCAAAACTATCTGATAAAGATAGACCGGAGGTTTGGTTATATGTAAAAAAATCAACCTTGTTATACCGGGATACGGCATAAAACGTATCCACTCCTGCAGGAATTACGAACCTATATCCTTGTGATATCGGTTGGTTAATAGTTTGTTCAAAGTTAACTGTCAAACCGGAAAGCGAAAATACCTTGTTTTCCTGACCTAAAAAAGTGACAAATTTACCGTCTGAGAGCTTGACCACACGTTCCAAGGTGGTAGTTCCGAATGACATATAGTCCAGCACTTCATAATCAAGCACAGCTTGCAAGCCGGCAAAGCTTAAAATTAAATTGATCAGAATAAGTAGCCGGACTATCAACCTTATTCTCCAATATTATCCGGATTGGGAAGGTTGATGGGAGGCTCAGTAGGGGACTGTATATGTAATACAGGTAAATAGTACATGGAAGGATCCGTAAAAACTTGATCACTTACTCCATAAATCCATTCACCATAGCCACCCCATGGTTTTTTTGCAATGCATTTGATGTGAATCGGATAGTTTATAGATCCTGCTGCTAATGGCTTATCAGAATAGTACTTCCCTCCTCGGTCTCCATAATTCTCATTGAATTTTATTTTTGCTGAATCTACAGGATATTGGCACCCATTAGTATAAACATACATTGTTCCGCTTGCACCACCGTTTGGAGCATTGTCAATATTGACCCAATATGTAATATTCGTAGCAAAAATACCTATGTTCGCAATCATGCTTAATATTACTAGTATTGCTTTTTTCATTTTTGAATCTCCTTTGTTGTTAATTAAACACAAAATAATTTTCTTTTAATAGATGTCAAGGTTTTTCAAAATCAGAGATACCCCCATTTTTAAATGAGTTTGATTTGATACTGTTAGGAGTCTGGGGTGGAGCATCCATAACCTTACTTTTCCAGCCTGCCGGAACGCCTCTCACGGCTTACATGAGGGGGGTATAGACAAACTCAAACAGGAAACTACAAGGGACTACAACTGGAGAGTAACCTTTAAAAGTATCCATCCCCGGGAGGTGAGAGTAATACCGAGGAGTAAAGTAGATAAATTAGAGGAGTTGATAATGCAGCAGTTGCCGACAGGAATCATAACTAAGTACATTTTGGACAAGCGGATAATGAAGCAGATGAGCCAAGAGATGTTGGAAGGGGCAACGGCATGAGCGTAGCGAATGCAGTTGC
>DAHVPA010000067.1 GCA_027318525.1 Candidatus Cloacimonadota bacterium
TTGATGCTCCCAGCGGTCCGCTGTGTAATTGTGTAAAATATACATATGGACCAATACTGAGGGTGTTTTTATACCACATCTCAAAATTGGCTCCAAACATAAAAAGGGTTTTTCCGGGAGATTCAATATCACACACCGGATCGGTGCGTCCACCCCTGATGGAAAAAGCTCCGCACCAGTCCGAAGCCATGACGGTTGTTACCAGGCTTAGCATTAGTGCCAATAAAATAAACACCTTGCGGAATTCTTTCATGATAAAGAACCTCCAATCTCTTTCTATTATTTCCAGTATTATTTATTTTCCTCTATCCTGTCAAGTAAAAAAACAGCTTGCGCCTTTTCTGACCTTGATGTCAGTCCGCTTCAATCCTCCGTTCCCCACTAATAAAAAGTAAGAACTTGTCAGAGAATGATGAGACCTAGTCCGACAAAAGTCTCTGCAGACTCCGGCGTTGATCTAAACGAGGTAGCCTAAACCAGCTATTATTTCGGCTCAATTAATGATGAGGTCTTTTAAAGCACGTTTGGGCACGTGGTGGACTTCGAATTCATCACGCCAGTATTCAATATCCTCGGGATCAATGACCTTTTCAACAACAACTTGTTCCACAGGTTTCCCCAATGCCAGGATGAGAATAATCTCCAGTTCAGCGGGAAGCTCCAATGCCTGATGCAATTCATCTTTTCGGAAGGAGGCAAGCTGACAGCCGCCCAAACCCAGTTCTGTAGCGCCCAGCATGATGGTTTGAGCTGCAATTCCGGTATCGATCAAGAGATGCTTGGAGATGTTTTTTGGTCCAAGCATCACAACGTAGGCAGTAGGCTGCTCACCATGCTTGGGACCATTCCAATCCTTCAGATAAGCCGCCCAGGAGACATTTTTGAAGATAATGTCGTTGGTGTTGTGGGTGATGGAATAATAATATCTGATTTGTTGCAGGTTGGCAGCGCTGGGACAGAGTCTTGCCAAGTTGATTAACTGCCTGATCTGAGTTTTATTTATTCTAACCGTCCCATCAAAGCGCCTGTAGCTGCGGGTTTTCTTGACCAGTTGCTTGAGCATCGTTCTCTCCTTTGTCGATCAAGTCTGTTATACTTATTCTAACTAACTTGGTTAATCCTAAAACATATGCTTTAGATATGTTTATCTTTATCGTGGTTGATATATGCTGTTATGAGCAGGTCTTTTCCCACGGGATTAAACTGCATATCATGCAATGAGAGGGCTTGCCCGATGTTTGAGATGTCCAGCTCATTCCAAGCCAGCCGGCTTCCCCCCAGTAACAAGGGAGCATAAAACAGATAAAGTTTATCTACAAGTCCTGCCCTGAGAAAAGACGTATTTAGTGTGGGACCTGCCTCCAGCATCAATAACGTGATTCTGCGCCGGTGCAGTTCTGCCAGCACTTCCTCCAGACTCAGCAAACCATTCGTCTCACCGATATGGCACAACTCTATGCCTTTTGCTTTCAGCTCTGCTTCAAGTTCCGGTTTGGAAACATCCCCAGAAGTAAAGATCAGGGTTGGAACATCACAAGCAGTCTGCACCAGACGTGCTGTTGGCAGAATTTGCAGGAATGTGTCCAAGACCACGCGTAGAGGCTGCTTTAAAGGATTTGGCAACCGCACATTGAGCAGCGGGTCATCCTTGATGATGGTGCCGGCACCTGTCAGGACAGCATCTGCTTCCTGTCTCAGTATATGGGTCTGCAGCCGGCTTTCTTCACAGCTAATCCAGCGTGAGCTGCCGTCTTCTGCAGCTATTCTTCCATCCAATGATAGCGCTGATTTTAAAAAGACAAAAGGTCTGTTTTTGCTGATATAAACAAGGTAAGCTTCCAGTTGGCTGGTTATGACATCTGCCATGAGTCCGGTTTCGACTTTGATACCTGCTGTTTTTAGTTTTTCTATACCTTTGCCCACCACTAATGGATTGGGATCGATGATGCCGATGAAAACAGACTTTATGCCAGCGGCAATAATCGCATCAGCGCAGGGAGGTGTTTTCCCATAATGTGAACAGGGCTCCAGCGTTACATATAATTCTGCACCCTGACAAGACCGGCTGCAGTTTTTGATAGCCTGCACTTCGGCATGGTCAAAGCCATAAGGTTGAGTCCAGCCTTCGCCAATGATGGCTCCGTCTTTTACAATGACTGCACCGACATTTGGGTTGGGAGATGTTCTACCCCTTGCCTGCTCTGCGAGTTCAACTGCTCTTTGCATGAATCGGAGCCGGTTATTCATGCTTCAGGTGCTCCAGATTCTTTCTTAAAAGCTCAGAATTGGGATGGGTCAGCAAAGCTTGATTCCATACTTGTTCCGCTTGTTCGGGAAGGTTCAGCCCCAGGTAGCAGACACCCAGATTGTTTTGAATGTTTTCATCATCTGGTGATTGATTTGCCAGCGTTTGCCAAAGCTTGACAGCTGTATCAAAGTCTTTGTTCTGCATGTTGATTAAGGCGAGGTTAAACAATGGCTCATTCCACTGTGGTTCAAGCGCGTGTGCTTGTTCAAAGGCTTGTTTGGCTTTTCCCAACCTGCCCTGACGGGATTCCATCAGCCCTTTGTAATAATAGGCATCTGGGCAAAGCGGATACCGGCTGAAAGCTTCAGCAATCAATTCCGCACCAGTATCTGTCTTGCCTTCATTCAGTGCTAAAGCCAGTTTGCGGAAGAGTTCTTTCTGAGCATAATAATCCTGCAGGGTGCCCCGGACGTTTTGATACAGCCTCCATCCGGTCTGACCCGAAATCAGGACAGCAGTCCAGTTTTCTTTGCCGTTCAGTTCACAAAAGACAAACGCCTGTTTTCTGTCTTCCGTAAAACCGGCATTTATGATTTGGAAACGGGTAGTCTTGCGCAGCACGGGATGAGCAGCCAAATCAGCCAGCAGAGACTCTTTGACTTCATCATCAGAAAGTTGGTCAAGACTGAAGAATGCCATCGCGGCATCCCAGTCATGAGCTACAACCGTTTGGAGCCAGGCTGCAACAATCTGCTCCGGATTATGTGTGTCAGCCGGAGGAATGGTTAAATCTAGTGTAAGCGCTTGATTTAACAGGTTCAGGATTTCCGCATCGGGGTAGGAAAACGTTCTCAGCCACTCAGCAAGCCGTTCTTTGCCGGTTGAGTCAGCGCTAAGCTCCAATGGTGATTTGTCATCCAATTCTGTCCGGCTGGTCCTGACCCATAGCGGCAGATACTTTTTCAGGTAATCAATGAATTCCGCACGCGAATCAGTCTTGACTTCAGGCAGGGGAGAGCCCTGAGCCTGGCTTTTGGGCGTATATGGACATTCGGTGGGACATTTTCCGTCTGCCCGGTAACCGTTACAGCATTGCCAGCCAATGTTCTTGTTGCGGCGCAGGCAATAGCGGACAGCTCTTTCCTCATGGCAGGCTTTACAGCGTTCTTTTTTTAACCAGTCAAACATAGGACTCTTCTCCGGGGACGGGTGGAAGATTTCTTTTGAATTCTGAAACCTGCATCAGGTGCTGCACTCTGGAGATTTTGGCGGATTGAAATCCTTTTGCTTCGATTTCCTGAGGGGAAAGGTGTTCCTCGGTAAGCAGCCAGAGGATTTCATCCAATTCCGCATAAGACAGACCCAATTCTCCTTCATCAGTCTGACCAGCCCAAAGGTCGGCAGTGGGGACTTTATCGATAATGCGCTGAGGTATGGCAAGCAGTTTTGCCATTGCCCGGACTTCTGTCTTGTATAATCCTCCAATCGGTTCAAAGGCGCAAGCTCCATCTCCATACTGGGTAAAATACCCAACCAGCAGTTCTGTGCGGTTGGAAGTCCCCATCACCAATGCCCGGTCGCGGGATGACAGGTCATAGAGGACGCACATCCGGATGCGAGCCATCCAATTGCCCCGTCTGAGCGCAGAGGCATCTGCCTGGCAGTGGTCAAAATAGGCATCAACCATGGGCGTAATCTCGATTATTTCATGCCGGATTTGCAAAGCTTCCGCCACCAGCAGCGCATCCTCATAACTTTCCGGACTGCTGTTTTTATAGGGCAGCATCACTCCCAACACGTTGTCTTTACCAAGGGCATGCACAGCTACGGCAGCAGACAGAGAAGAATCTATCCCTCCCGACAATCCGAGTATCACCCGGTTGAATCCATAGCGCTGAAGATAATCCCGAATAAAGGCGGAAATCCTTTCCAGTTCTGTCTTTAAGTCCATTTGTCTCATACTCATCCTTAATCTGCCCGGAGAGTCTGCAGAGGGTTTCCAGAGACTTAGTCTCCGCAAAACCTCTGCCGTCCTTGAAACAGGATTGAGCTTCAGGCAGATTTTGATAGAAGCAGAATCCAGCCCGAAACAGACTTCCGGCAGGAAATCATCAGAGAACAGAAACACGCAGCAAGGTCGGTTGTCAACGAAAATGCTTGGGAGGGTAGGTCAAATCAACAGCAGATAAGGGGGCTAACCACCTTAGGGAGAGACCGTATTGGCTTTTGCCCTGATGGTGAAAAACCATCTGTCGCCAAATTCGGGATTGGGGTCAATCGGTTCCCAATATTCTGCTTCATTGACGATGATTACATTGCTGTTACCCTGGCTGGGATCCGGTGTGTCAGAGCGGATCAGCTCATAATAATCAGGAGTATTGGTCTGACCGCTCAGAGTGGTCGTTACGGGGTTCCAGTAAAAACGCATTTGGTTCTCATTGATGAATTCCCAGGCAATGTTCTGAGGTGCAGTGTAGGCACGGAAGTAACCCCGGAAACATGTGTTGGGAATGAAAGTCTGGTTGTTGTAACCCAAAGTAACGACTCGGTAATCGTAGGTCAGTGTATCAGGATTGGGAAAACTGGTATCTGTGTAGCGGCTTGAGTATTGAGGCAGGATGGCGCGAAGTTCCCAGTTGGTGGTGCCGGGGTTTCTTCTTTCGATTCTGTAACCGTTGGTCAAAACCTGTGATGGCACGGGATTCCATTCCACGGTGATATGGGTGGCATCACTGAGAGAGTTTTTTAGGCGCAGATTGGTCACCATGGGTGCTGATGCATAAGCAGCCAACATGACAGGTTCTGAATAGGCTGAGCTTCTTCCGGAATAGTCCACAGCCGCCATTCTTAGTTTGTAATAAAAGCCGACGGGAATGTCCGGTAAAATAAGACCTGTGCAGGCTTGGTCTGCCAGTTTGGGGAGAATATCCCGGGTGTAAACAAGAGTGTCTACGACGGTAAACACTCCTCCACCCTGGTGGATAAGACGTTCCAGGCTGATAATCCAGGATTTGAAATCGTATTCATAGGTGCGCTGCCAGGCTAATTGTAAACTGCATAATCCGGTAATTGTGGCGTTGGTGATGACAGGCAGACTCGGGGCAAGGTTGTCATTGAGCTGATAGGTGTAGCTGAGGCTGTTTTGCAAAGCATAGACCCAAGGCTGATAATAAGCGAGGGCATGATCATAGCGGCTGGCAAGATCCCAGGTTTGAGTTGATGTATTCCATCCGTAAAACCAGGCGAGCATTTCCTCCGTCTGAGGATAACAATCGGGCAGTTCATCCATTTCGATATGGAAGAAAGGGTCAAATACGTCAAAACTATTCCAGCCATCAATGGAATAGAGCATCTGGCAGTTTGCTCCATAACCAGGCAGGTCAACCCGGTTGGAGACAGTAAACTGGTTGATTCCGTCATTGAACTGGAAGGGATGAATACTATAGTTTACACACCAGAAATTGCTGCCTAATACGGATGAATTGGTGCCAATCGAATTTGCCGGATGGATAATGTAAGGCGCAGAATTTATAACATCAGTACCGGACAGAGCCAAATCCCTGATGGGTAGATTGGGACAGGATTGACCGTTACCTGCTGAGACCTGGCAATTGGCATAATTGAGATGTAGATTTGTGTCATAGGAGTGTGTCTGCATGGAAAATTCGCGTTTAATAGTAGCATTTTGAGCGGTAAGCAGGCTCCTGATCTCATCACAGCATAACATATATGTCAGGTTAAGGGGATGCAGAGCATTGCGGCTGGGATCGCTCAATGCTTTGGTATTATCATATTCGCCTTCGTTGGTCCAATAAACTTCGCGTCCTGCGCCGTTTATCATCAGATAGCGGGCATTTAGAGTGGTGAAGGCTTTCCAGGCAAGCGGAATCCCTATATAGTCATCATTAGGGTGAGGGACCATGATTACAGTGGGACTTGTCGCATTGGGATTAAACACGACCAATCCCCAGCCATAATCAAAGCTGCCGTCTTCATCATCTGTGGTGGTGACAGTGCCGTTGTCGTCATAGTAAGCTCCAAGCCTTTCACGGAGCATATAATAGGTTCTGCCTGTGTCTGTATCAGTAAAATTGACTACATCATATGGAAAACGGTTTCCATTAATCTCGCTTTCCGCAGCTGCCCACTGCTGATTGCAAAAAAAGGAGCTGATGGTGGACCAGTTTTGTCCCTGAGTCTCATCAGGCGGTATATATGTCCCAAACCCGACTGTCTGTCTGTCCCAACGAGGATAGTCATTGTAGCCTGGACGTGCCAGTCCCTCTGAGATATGGCTCAGCCAGTTATCATAGGCACAATTGGTTTCTGTCCCCATCAGAAACTGACGGAAAGAGCCGGTTTCGTTTACGATTCCTGTCAGGTTCTGTGGCAGACTGGTCAGACTGAGCACGAGTATAAATAATAAAAAAGATAACTTCATCATAGATAAGATTATACCTCAACTCACAAAACTGCTGTTCAGCAAAAACATGTATATTCTTACGCTTTTATTTTGTCAACTATTAACTTGTGTAAATATCCAAAACTGATGGTGGATGATGCTTCTGGACAAGATTCATCGCCATGCTAAGAAAAAAAATCGGTAACAACTGTATTTATTAATTAATAAGAAACGCATAAGGAATAATAATTGCTCTTGATAAAAAATGCGCCTTGAATATGTTTGGATTTTATGGAGAAATAAGTTATGACAAAACGCATGATTCCCTTATTGATTCTGGCAGTAATCCTGCTTGGTTGCGCTAAAAAGAGCAGTGAATGGAAAGAAAACCACGTTCTGGAAGCAGCGTGGGTTGTTGGTCTGGTTGGCAATCCGCTTGATTTGTCCGTTTCCGGAGACAAACTGTATGTGGCAGAAGACCAGGGCGGCATGTCCATCATCAATCTCAATGACTACAGCCGTCAATGGATAACGAGTTTTGTCAGTGTTTCCGGCGATACCCTGCCCCTCATCAAAATCCGCAAGGTCTCTTCCATTAACAACCTTAATCGGCTTTTTATTAATGAGACAGACGGCTCAGATTTGATCCGGATTATTGATACAGCCAATCCTGACTCCATGAAAGTGATTGATAATATTACCGGAGCAACTTCAGATGTGCAGGATATGAGATTCCAGCCAATTACATATGCGGGAAGCCTTTTTACTTATGAAGGTGTGTTCTGCACGGGACGCAGCATCAGTTACGGCAAATACGGCGAGCACTTTCCGGGATTTCCGCCTTATTGGGCAATCACCAGCACTTTTATTACACCCTCATCCGCCAATGGAGCTTTTCTGGATAGTCAAAACCTGTATGTGGCTGCTGAACAGAGAGGTTTGCTGATATATAACCGCACCAGTGAATCCCTGATTGGTGAATGCGATCTGCCGGGTGAAGCACAGAAAGTTGTGGTCTCCGGCAATTACGCCTATCTTGCCTGCAGACAGGACGGACTCCAGATCGTAAATGTATCTGATCCGACCGCTCCAATCAGAATCGGGAGTTTTGATACATCGGGTTATGCCACAAATCTGGATATCTGGAACAACTACGTCGTGGTCAGCTCAGGTGGTGGCGGAATCTATCTGTTTGACGTGACAAGTCCTGCCAATCCTGTTCTGGTTGACCAAGTAACTGATTGCGGATATGTAAACAACGTCAGATTCCACAACGGTAAAGTCCTGGTCGCCAGTCGTGACAAAGGAATTGTCATTTATAATCTCATCCCATAACATTTATACTAACAAATAAAAACAGCTTGCAGAGTTAATCCGCAAGCTGTTTTCTTTTGCAAAGGATTATTTCCTTAGTAGCTGCTGGACTGTTTTCATGGCATAGGGACTGCCCTGTTCGATAGCATCGAGGATTGCTCCTCCACCGGTAAAGAAATAATAGTTCGGGTCATAGGCGGCTTTCATCCAGACTCCCGGTAACAGGTTTTTGAAGTCGTCAATCGTATCTCCTCCGCCAAAGAGTTTACGTGCCTTTTTGTTGCTGTCAATCAGGGAATACATGGTTTTGGTGCCGTCTTTGAATAGCGTGGTATAGCCCATAACAGCATTGATAAAGATGGTGCCTGCTTCCTCAAACACAGCTGTAATCTTTTCATCAGCAAAGGACTGCGCCGCCACATCCAGCACGAAGTTCAGCTTGGTGCCGAGAGCCAGGTCACTTACCTTATGAGTTCTGAAGCTGCCTTCCTTTACCTCTTCAAAGGAATCGGACTCTACTATATAAGGCATCTCCACTACTTTTTCAATGTCTTTACCGGAATCAGTGATGAATTTCTTTGCCAGAGCAATATCATCTTCTCCCAAGCCGTTGATGCCGATGCCATATTTGGCTGCCAGGTAAGCATTGTATAAAACTCCGCCCAGCACCAGTTTGTCACTCATCTTGATAAGGGAAGTGAGCGGACCTATCTTGGTATCAAACTTGGAGCCTGCCACCACAGACACCAGCGGTCTTTGCGGTTCAAAAATCTCTTCCAGATGCTTGACTTCTTTTTCCATCAGCAGTCCTGCATAGGATGGCAGGTATTGGGTAATATTATAGGTGCTGACGTGCGGTTGCCAGGAACCGAAAGCGTCATTGATAAAGACATCTGCCAGGCGGGATAGCTCCATAGCCAGGGTTTCGGATGCTTCATCCTTGGTTTCCTCACCTTTGAACCAGCGTGTGTTTGGTAGATACAGCATCTGGGTTTCACCTTTTTTCAGCTTGGAGACATATTCCAT
>DAHVPA010000068.1 GCA_027318525.1 Candidatus Cloacimonadota bacterium
CGGCAAGGACGAGGGTCTTGGAAAAGACGTCGTTTCCGTTTCCGATGCTTTCGATACCGGTGGCTACAACCTTGCCCTGTTGGATGGCGCTAAGAAAACACACCAAGCCGACAATCATACCTGCGCCCAAAATTGCGACGGCTGACTCCATTGACATACCGGGTGTGATTTTTTGCTTAAGAATAAAGAAAGCACCAAAGCCATAAAGACCCTGGGTTCCGGGCAGAGCGGAAAGAATCATGCAATTGGCAAAGACATCGTCCCTTTTCTTGAGAGCGCCAATCGAAGCCTGTCCATCCATAACCGTGCCCATGGCGCTGCCCAGTCCGGAGAGGGCGACCATGAAGAACATACCTATCCAGGCTGTGTAAAGCGCTATATTGGATGTTACATGAGTTGCCGCTGCTGCTGCTGTTGCTAAACTATCGGGGGTCATATTTCCTCCTGTTATTTAATCAATTTGTTTTTGTTTTTCCGAAAGGTTTATACTCAATGCCTGGACCGCTAAATCCGGCGTTATTAAAAAACTCCACAAAGGTGAGACGCATGGGATGAACAAAAGCTCCCAAACCGCTGAGGGCAATATTGAGACTGTGCCCCGCTATCATCAGAGCCAAAAAGAGGACAGGACCCAGGATTGGCACGGAAAGGAACTGATGGGACATATCGTTGATGACCAGTCCGAGGATGCCTCCGCTTACGCCCAAAGCAAAAAGACGGATATAGGAAAGCAAATCGCCGAAGAATCCGGTGATGACCCCATACATGGTCCAAAGTCCGTTTCCGATATTAAAGAGGATGTTCTTACCGGGAGAATTGAAAAAGAAAATCAGAAACAAGCCCAGATACATACCGTAAGGGGTATATTTAAGGATGTTGCCCGGTTTGGCACCCAACATGGTGGAACCCGATATCGCCAGACAAAGCACAAACAGGGTGGTTCCCAAAGTGGCGACGCCATATACAAATCCGCCTTGCATCATCTGTTTGATGGCATTGAGGATTTTGCCCGTGACAATCTGAATCACACCCAGAAGCAAGGCAAAATTGAATATCTGCTCTGTGCTCCGGATGGGGATATAGGGATTGAGGAAGCTGATCTGCTTAAGGTCAAAGGCAAAGAAACTGCCCATCACAAAGCCCATGATGACCGTTCCAATCCCCAGGGCTTGAATCAGGGTCAGAAAAGGCAACATGGATTTATTGGCTTTGAACTTTTTCTTGAGGATGAAGGCAAGCAGAAACATCACGATGCCATAACCCGCATCGCCATCGCAAAAACCGAAGAACATCATGTAAAACGGCGCAAAGAAAGGCGTGAGGTCAAGCTCGTTGTAATAGGGAAGCATAAACATCTTGCCGATGGGCTCAAAGATTCTGGCAAACCAATTGTTCTTCAAAAGCACGGGCGGATTATCTTCCACGGTGCCATCCACGGCAAAATACACCACACCCCTGCCTTCCAGAAAGGAAACAAGCTCTTGCTCAAGCCGCTTGGGAATCCAGCCCTGCATAATCATGATGTGGTTATCCGCTTCGGGCACTGATTGCAAACTGGCATCCTCATATTCATAGGTGTGCGAAAGGTCGTCCAACTCGGAGGTGAAAAGGTCAACCGCAACCAGGGCATTATCAGCATAAAACTCATCCACCGCTTTGAGCTGATTGGCAATGGAGATTTCCTGTTGGCGCAATTCAGCCAGAGGACGGGGCGGAAGTTTGAAGCTTTCGGCTTCTATTTCCAGAGGTTCATCTGCTTTGTGCAACACGGCAAAATAGATGGTCCTGCCCACGGTGTTGATGACCGTAAGCGCATATTGAGCCTTCCAATCCTCTTTGAAATGATGCAATGAGCAGGAAAAGAGGTCAAGCTTATAGCCGCTCTTTTCCAATTGGTTATAAAGTGTATAGTCGAAACTGCCCCAAGGCTCAAGCTCGCTGATTTCCTTGGCAAGGACATTGAATTGGATGGAAAGGCGTTCCTTCTCCACATGGGCTTTATCAAGCTGTTGGCGCATCTGTAAAGGCAACAGGGAGGTATGGCTCTTGACGCTCTGGGGATTGACCTTTTTCTTCATGAACTTGAGGGCTGCAGTGTAGGCTTCGATTTCCTCAGAGACGTTTTGCAGCTTTTCGCTCTTCTCTGATGTATTGCGGACGATATGCACCATGCCCAGGCTCTGAAGCTCGGTAAGAAAAGGCTGATAATCAGAATGATAAAGCAGGAAGGTGTATCTGCGCATCTTTTCAATCATAAAGCCGCCTCACTCTCCATCCGGTTCTTGAGGATTTTCTGTCCGGACTTGGAGAGGTTTTCCTCGTCTTCCATAAAGCGTTTGATTTTACGGATGGCATCTTCAAAAGCAGGGATTTGCACCTTTTCATAGAGATTCACTTTCTGGGTGGTCTTCTTGCGGATGGTCTCCAGAATCTTCATCTTACGCAGATAGAACTGGCGTTCGATTTTCAGCTCGGAAACGCTCTTGAGCATGGAGATGCCGTCCAGATACCAGTTGGGCGCATGGAACATGAAGAAGGGTCTGATGTCATATTCGATTTTGCCCATCACGGGAATCTTGACTCCGGCTATCTTGCGGGTGATGATTTCCACCTCTTTGATTGTAAGCAGAGAAGGGTCAAATTCCTGCCAGAAACGCATGAATTTATTCAGCTCCAGAGTGCGTTCGTTCACCTTTTGTTCAAGTCCGGCGGCTGCGTCACGGGCTTTTTTGACTTCCATGCGCAGGGCGGATTCCTTGTTCTTGAGGGTGGGCAGAGCTCTGAGCCGCACTTTGAGCTGCTTATTCAGCTCCTGTAAAGATGTTTTATTATACTGGAACTTGATTTCCATTTAGTCTTTCCAATGGATTTTCATGAATTCTTCTTTGATACCGACTTCAGCTTTGGAGAAGTATTTCTTAAAGAGCACCCAAGTGGTGTCCATCATGGCGTCGGTATCCAGATTAACGTCAATGGCAAGCAGTTTATCCGAATATTCTTTGGCAAAGCTGAGCACACGCTCGTCATAATCAGTCAGGTCAAAGCCGTTCTCCATCTTGGTCTTGGCATTGGCGGCATCAGCATATAGACGGATGGCTGTATTCATCACCTGAGGATGGTCCGCCCTGTTCTTTTTGCCTATCACAAGCTGTTTCAGACGTGACAGTGAACGGAAGGGGTCAACGATAACCTTACTGATATCAGTGTCCCTGCGCAGGAAAAGCTGACCTTCAGTAATGTAACCAGTGTTGTCAGGAATGGCATGTGTGATGTCTCCACCGGAAAGGGTGGTCACAGCCACGATGGTGATGGAACCGCCCTCGGGGAACTGCACTGCTTTTTCATAGATACGGGCAAGGTCGCTGTAAAGTGAACCGGGCATACTGTCCTTGGAGGGAATCTGGTCCATACGGTTGGACACGATACTCAGCGCATCGCAGAAGAGGGTCATGTCGGTCAACAGCACAAGCACCTTTTCATTCTTCTCAACAGCGAAATATTCTGCCGCAGTCAGACACATATTGGGCACAAGAAGTCTTTCAACAGGTGGGTTTTCGGTCGTATTCACAAAGGAAATGATACGGTCGAGCACACCGGCGTTCTCAAAGGCGTTTTTATAATAAAGGTAATCGTCATTGCTCAGGCCCATACCGCCCAGGATGATCTTATCCGCTTTGGCACGCAGGGCCACCAGAGCCATAACCTGGTTGTAAGGCTGGTCGGGGTCGGCAAAGAAGGGAATCTTCTGTCCGGTCACAAGGGTATTATTGAGGTCGATACCGGCAATACCGGTCGTAATCAGTTCAGAAGGCTGCATACGGCGAACGGGGTTAACGGAAGGTCCGCCGATTTCCATTTCCAGTCCTTCCACTTCAGGACCGCCGTCAATCGGCTCGCCAAAAGCGTTGAAGAATCTGCCTGCGAGCTGCTCACCGACTTTGAGGACGGGAGGTTTGCCCATAAAGACGACTTCCGCGTCGGTTCCGATGTTTTCTGTTCCTGAGAAGATTTGTAAAGTAACCATGTCGCCCATGATTTTAACGACCTGGGCAAGGCGTCCAGCCACCATGGCAAGCTCATCATAACCTACACCGGTTGCCTGAACGGTAACGGTGGCTTTGGTGATTTGCTGCAGCTTTGTATAGATGCGTTGAAAGGCTTGGGTTGTCATTATTTCACTCTCCTTTCAGCGACTACAGTATCGAGTTCGCTTTCGAATTTCTTAAAGTCGGGGGACTGGAATTCCGAGTAGTTCATCTGTTTGCAGAGGTTGACCATTTTGATGAAATAGGGCATGATTTCCTCAAACACTTCAAAGTGGAATTCAGTGCGGCAGATTTTGAGGATAAGCTCAAGCATATATCTCTGCCTGTCCATGGGGGTTGATTTGTCAATTTTGTCAAAGCCATCCTGTTGGAGGATAATCCTGTCAATCAATTCGCTTTTCCAGTATTTGTCATGGTAGGAAAGCGGCACACCGTCGTCACCGAGGATATTGATCTGTTCATAGGATTCCCTGCCACGCAGAAGGATGTCCTTGGCAAGGGTCACATCGTCCACCCAGGTGGGGGAGATGAGCTTGTTCAGGCTTTCTATCACTTCATCATACTCGAGGTATTTGGAATAGCTGTCGATGGGATCAACCGCAGGGTATCGCTTACTGTCGGCTCTCTGTTGGGAGAGGGCATAGAAACACCTCGCTGCTTTCTTGGTGGATTCGGTGACGGGTTCCTTGAGGTTACCGCCGGCTGGGGAGACAGTTCCGATAAAAGTGATGGAACCTGTCTTGCCATTATTCAGAACCACATACCCGGAACGGGAATAGAAATTTGAGATGATGGCTGGCAAGTCCATGGGGAAAGCATCAGGACCCGGCAGTTCTTCCATACGGTTACTCATTTCGCGCAGAGCTTGTGCCCAGCGTGAGGTCGAGTCAGCCAGAAGCAGAACTTTGAGTCCCATGCTTCTGTAGTATTCGGCAATGGTCATGGCGGTATAGACTGAAGCTTCACGAGCCGCCACAGGCATGTTTGATGTATTACAGATAATAATGGTGCGTTCCATCAGTTTGCGTCCGGTGCGTGGGTCATCCAACACTGGGAATTCCACAAAGAGCTCCACCACTTCATTGGCACGCTCACCGCAGGCAGCCACAATAATCAGGTCAGCGTCTGCGTTTTGGGAAATGGCATGTTGCAACACAGTCTTGCCGCAGCCGAAAGGACCGGGGATGAAACCGGTTCCGCCTTCCACAATCGGGTTAAGGGTGTCGATGGTTCTTACGCCAGTTTCCATCAATCTGAAGGGACGAGGTTTTTCTTTATAGGTTTTGATGGGAAGCTTGACTGCCCAATTCTGAACCATGGTGACATTGACTTCGTTGCCATCAACATCGCTCAGGACAGCAATAGTATCATTTACGGTATATTGCCCTTCGCCCACAATGCTCTTTATGGTGAAAGAACCGCTGAAACTGAAAGGCACCATGATTTTGTGTGCAATCCAGCTCTCGGGAACTTCACCCAGCCAGTCGCCTGCTTCCACCTTGTCACCAGCTTTGGCAAGCGGTTTGAACTGCCATTTGACGTCTGCATCCAAGGGGTCGGTATATTCACCTCTTTTCAGGAAGATGCCTTCCATCTTGTTGAGGTCGTTCTGCAATCCGTCATAGTTCTTGGAAAGCATACCGGGACCGAGTTTCACTTCCAGCATGTGGTTGGTAAATTCTGCCGTATCACCCGGTTTAAGTCCGCGTGTGCTTTCAAAAACCTGTGTATAGGCAGTATTCTTTACAACTTTGATTACTTCTGCCATCAAATCTGTTTCGCCCAGTCTGATGTAGCAAATTTCATTCTGCGATACCGGTCCGTCAACTTCAATCAGGACCAGATTGGCAATGATGCCTTTAACGATTCCTTTGGTCATATCCAATCACCTTTTATTAAGTGCAAATTCTTCGGGAAATTCAAAGCTGTTTTCCAGGTCGTGTAAAACCTGTCCAAAGCGTTTTTCGCCAACTGACTGGCTGAGATGTATCCAGCGGTAAACAATTTGTAGCCTGTTAAAATAAGCCATGATGCGCGGGATGGTGAAATAGTCGAAGAATGTCCTGTCTTCCAGCCATTTCCAGCGTAGAGCGTCATAACCCTTTTCCTTTTCAATGATATCATTCTGCTCAGTCAGACGGGTCAGGGCTTCCAGATAGGGGTAATCATTGCCCAGACCGAAATCGGAAGCTGAGCTTTTGAGCAGTCTGGCGCTTAGCTCATTATTACCAATAAGCTGTGATTGAAGAGGCAGGTTGTGTTTGCGGCAGTTCATGGCAATGATGATGTTGCGTATATCACGGTCAAACCTGAACCAGTCTTTCACGTATTCATTATCGTGTTGGTCAACCCAGTCGTAAAAAAGGGTAAAAAGCTCTTTTAATAGTTGGTATTCAGGTTTGGGGGTCTCCTGATTAAGATAAGGGTGCAGATATTCTATAATCAGAGGGAGGACGTTGTCATCAATGTGCTTATTCTTCAGGTTTGTGGTATCGGAAACCTCTTTCAGATGCGCGATGAGCTGCTGCCATTCTTCATTGTCTATAGTGCTTTCGTCCGACCACTCATCCTTGCCGCTTAGGATATTGACCAGATTGGTAATGTCATTGGGCACCAGCAGAAGTGTAAGCAGGTCATAATCCTTGGCGGTCAGATGCTCTTTGGCTGAATGTAAAAACATCAGCGGCGTCAGAAGCAGCTTGGTGTCTTCGGGATGCAGAGCAGGCAGCCCGGTTACAAAATAATAGTATTCGGTCGCCATTGCGGAGCTTATTCTCCGAACAGAATCTGGACTGCTTTGGGTCTCAGGTAGGATTTGAAGAAATTGGCAAAGTCTTCATCTGTAAAGCTGAGCTTGTAAGTCCCGTCAGCCGGTGCAATGGTGATGCCATTCTTCATGACAGGACTGAAATCCACTTTCAGTTGTCCGCTGAACATGGATTTGACTGCGTCTTTCATCCAACCATCCAGTTCCTTCTGTTTGTTTTCGGGAACTGTCAGCACCAGGGAAGACTGGGGAGACCATTTGCCAAGCACTTCCAGAATCAGCTTTTGCATAAAGGCTGTATCATTGAGAGTGGAGGTGGATTGCTTATCCACGCTTTCCACCATTACGGCACTCACGACCTTGTTCTTAAGTGCGCTCAGAGCTTGCTGGGCAGCCATCTTCAAATCTGAATGCAGTTTCTTGTCCAGTTCACCGGCTTGCTGTTTGGCATTGGCAATAATTTTTTCCGCTTCCGTTTCAGCGTCGGTTATAGTCTTTTGCGATTGTTGTTTTGCAGCTTCGAGGATTTTCTCTGCTTCAGCTTTGGCTTTGTTAAGCCCTTCATCATAGATTTTCTGAAGCATTTCTTGTAACTGGTCAGCCATGTATCTCTCCTGCCACCATATTTTTGTAAGGGCACAATCCAAAAACATCCTTTAAATGTCAACAGGATTTTGTCAGAATGTCTATCTTATCTATAATGCTATTAGTTAACGATGTCTATAATAAGTATTATATCATAATAATGGCATAATCTCTATAACAGCATCATGATACGTAGTTATGAGGCACATAGATTCATCTGCAATTATGATGCAGTCATGCAAAGTGGTTGCCCACCACAAAGCGGGCATCCTTTCTGCATCTATTCTGCAGCTATGGATATTGATTAGGGAGGATATAAAAAAACAAGCACCCATATTCTGAGTGCTTGTTCTATGCTTAGCTATGTTTTGTTTTATTTGATTTCCATGCCTTTGCGGATGGCTTTGAGGTTCATCTCAAGCAGGTCAGGATTCTTGGCTTTGAGATAACCTGTCAGGTTCGCCTCAATAGTCTCGAACTTGACCATACCTGTGGAACCGATAATGGCACCCAGAGCCACCATATTCAGGACAAGCATATCACCGATTTCCTTTGCCATGGTGGACATGGGAGCGGAGATGACTTTGACATCAGTGCGTTTGCAACAATTGGGACACATATCGCTATTAACGATAACGACACCATTGGCACGGACACTGGATGCGAATTTATCCAAAGACGGCTGATTGAGTGCAATCAGGACATCGGGATAACTCACGATGGGTGAGGCAATCGGGTCATCGGAAACCACAGTCATCACATTGGCTGTGCCACCTCTCATTTCGGGACCATAGGAAGGCAGCCAGGACACGTTCTTGCCTTCCGCCATCCCTGCCTGAGCCAGAAATTTACCGATGGTGAGGACGCCCTGTCCCCCAAATCCGGCGCATACAACTTCATACTTCATTATTCCACCCCCTCGCCTTTGTCACGTAAACAGCCTGGTTTAAAGAAAGGAAGCATGTTGTCTCGTGCCCATTCCTTGGACTTGACAGGGTCAATACCCCAGTTGGTGGGACAGGTTGAGACGAATTCTATGAAGGTGAAGCCTTTCTCTTCCTTGTTATAGGTCAGTGCCTTGAGCACAGCTTTCTTGGCTTTGATGATTTCCGCGGGGGAGAGCAGGGACACCCTTTCAATATAATAAGGCGCCACCAGGGTGGAAAGCAGTTCTGTCATGCGGATGGGGTAACCGATATCGTCCACTTTCCTGCCATAAGGTGAAGTGCTTGTTTTCATATCAGGCAAGGTAGTGGGAGCCATTTGTCCGCCTGTCATACCGTAAATGGCATTGTTGACAAAGAAGACGCTGATATGCTCACCCCGGTTGGCAGCATGCACTATTTCAGCAGTTCCGATGGCAGCGAGGTCGCCGTCACCCTGATATGTAAAGACATGCATATCAGGTCTGGCTCTTTTCATTCCTGTGGCAACAGCCGGAGCGCGTCCATGCG
>DAHVPA010000069.1 GCA_027318525.1 Candidatus Cloacimonadota bacterium
AATCTGGCAGTTGACCAAAACAACGTCAAGTGGTTCGGAAGCTGGGATTCGTCCTATGAGCCATATCATTGGAGACCTGGCGCTTACAGCTTTGATGATGAGCAAGACATCTGGCATTGGTTTACAAACACCGGTGTCAGAACCTATGATGCAGATACCGGCTGGTCTGTTGCCCAGAGCGGAACTCCCCAGCTCATCAACACTACGGTTGCCGAAATTGCCGTGGATACGCATGGCAACATCCTGATTTCCAGTTCAGGCGGTGGAATTACTGTTTTGGACAAGGACTACAACTTTGTCAGCACCTTCCAGATGCCCGGTTCCGTCAGCGTTTACCAGTCTGTCTCGTTCATTTACGACAGCGGTTCGCGTTATTTCTTTGGTCTTAATGCCGATGACCGTCTGGTTATCTGGAATGATGCTTCCCTGCCCAACGCTCAGGAAAACCATTGGCTGACAAACCTTCCCGGAGAGCTGAATGTCGGCTTTGTCTATGGAGTGACCTCACTCGTCAACGCTTTTGGTGAGGAGGAAAACTGGATTGCGACCAGCCAGGGACTTTTTATGTGGGATGGTATCAACTGGTTCAAATATGACACGGACATCAAGCGCCGCCAGTATGTAAACGGGCAGTGGGTCAATGAAACCCTCTATTATGTTGATGAAGAGCGCCTCTTCGGCAGCGTGCGCACTTCTCCCACCGCTTTATTCAAAGACCCATTCGGAAGAATCTGGATTGGCACCCTGGAAAACGGCTTCACGCAATACGATCCTGAGACCGAACGCTTCACCAATTATTATCAGGGAAATTCGCCCCTGCTCTCCAATTACATCACCTGTTTCGGTTATGACCCCATCGCCGGAAATCTGCTGATTGGCACTCCCGACGGTCTTAACACTCTGGAAATCGGTATCCTGTATAAGACAGAGCAGAAGCTGCGCACAGTCAAAGCCTTTCCCAATCCCTTCCTGCCTGAGCGTGACGGCTTTGTCCGCATCATCAATCTGCCTTCCACCTCCCTGCCTGCAGGGGAAAATATCTGCCGCATCTATGATGTCTCCGGAGCTTTCGTAGTCGACCTTGAGGAGAATGAATACGCCCGTTTTGATTGGAACGGACTCAACCAAAACCGCAAGAAATGCAGCTCCGGCATCTATTATTTCGTTGTTACAGCCGCGGACGGCACCACTCAAAGAGGTAAGCTCGCCCTCATCCGCTAATCCTGTCAGTCTCATCCTTCCCTTTAGCCGAAGTATATCAAAAGCATACCAAAAGGAAATCAAAAGTATATCAAATGTATTCATGAATACATTTAATATGCTTTTGATATATATTTGAAATAGATTTGATCTATATTAGGTATTGGGAAAGAGGAATGGGATTGCAGAGGGCGGAAAATGGGATGAAGGCTGCGGATGCTTTAATGAAAAGGGATTGGCTTAACAGGTTTAGCAGGACTAAAGAGCCGGGCAGAAAGGATTAAAGGGGACGCTAAACCAGTTTTTCCATTAGTTTATAGAAGACATCCACTCCGATTTCCAGGCAGGCGTCGTCGGGAAGGAACTTGTCTGAATGCAGGTCAAAAGGCTGTTCCCCGCCTCCCAGCCAGAACAGCAAGCCGGGATAAAGCGAAGTGAAAAAGCCGAAATCCTCTCCGGTCATGAAGGTGCGAGACTCCCTGTAATCATAGCCCAGTTCTTCCGTTGCCTGCTCTAAAGTCCGGCAGAGAGCGGCGTCATTGACCACAGGGTCATAGGTGCAGAGGAGCTGAAGCTTTGCTTGCAGACCCGACTCGGCGGCAACTTCCGTTGCCAGGCTTTCCGTCTCTTTGTTGATGAGGTCGCGCAATTCCTTGCGCAGAGTGCGATGCGTGCCCTGCATCAGACAGCGGTCGGGTATGATATTGCGGATGGTGCCGGAGGAAAGGACGCCGATATTGAAGATAACCTGTTCGGAGAGTTTGAGGTTTTCGATAAAGCTGATGATTCGTTTATAGAACTCAAGTCCGCCTGTCAGCGCATTGGCTCCTTTTTCCGGAAAAGCGGCATGAGCAGCCTTACCCAGGAACTCGACATCAAACTCCTGCGGGATGGCAAAGAAGATGCCGGGTTTGGAGGAAACCTCGCCTACAGGCAGGCTTCCGCTGACGTGCAAAGCCAGTGCATGGCTGATCATATAGCTTTGGAGCACACCTTCCGCCAAGATGGATTCGGCACCGCCCATGCCTTCTTCTGCAGGTTGGAACAGAAAAAGCAGATTGCGCTGGGGCATGGCTTCCCGCACACGGAAAATCAGACCAAGCAGCACTGTCATGTGGATGTCGTGTCCACAGGCATGCATAAAGCCTTCATGCTGTGAAGCAAAGCTGCAGCCGGTGGCTTCAGTGATGGGCAAACCATCCATATCAGCCCTGAAAAGCAGATAACTGCCCTGCCCGCGGGAATACTCAATCAGCAGTCCGGGGCTGTTGGCAAAGCGGTGAATTGTGAAGCCAGGCATGTCCTGCAGGTAGGTGATGATAAGGTCACGCGTGGCGTTTTCCTGAAAAGCGGGTTCCGGGATGCGGTGCAATTGCCTGCGGATGTCGGCAAGGTCAAAACTGCGTTCAGCCATGCTTTCCTACCGGTCAGGCATTGAGTTCGCGATGTTTGAGCAAAATCCTGACAGCATTGGTGGCTGCGCCCAGACGGACGTTGTTGCCGACATTCCAGAAAGCCAGGGAGTGATTATCCACTCCGCAACGCAGACGGCTGACATGGCTGTCATTGGATTTCCCGAGCTGGATGGGAGTAAAATAGGTATTGTCATGATATTTGATGGAAGGTGCTGCCGCCAGGACAGATGCGGCTTCGCAGACATCGACTTCGCGTTCGAACTCGGCATAGACCGTTTCGGAATGCCCATACAGGACAGGCACTCGGACAGTCGTGGCGCAGATTTTCAGCTCAGTCAGGCTCATAATGCGCTGTGTTTCATATTGCATTTTGTCTTCCTCCTGGCTGTAGCCATTATCCATAAACGCGCCAATCTGAGGGATGACATTGAGGTCGATTCGTTCCGGATAAATGCCGTCGTCATCAATGCCCTGGCGCTGTTTTTCCAATGTGGCAATGCCTTTGTGTCCACTGCCGGAAACGCTTTGATAAGTGGAAACAACAACCTTGGAAAGACCATACTTCAAATGCAGCGGATAGAGGGCAAGCACCATCTGGATGGTGGAGCAGTTGGGATTGGCAACGATGCCGGAATAGCCTTTCAGCTCGCTGCCATTGATTTCTGGCACCACCAAAGGAATGCCCTGCTCACGCCTCCAGGCAGAGGAATTGTCGATAATGGTATTTCCTGCTGCAGCAGCTATCGGGGCATAAGACTTGGAAATGGCTCCTCCCGCCGACATCAGAATATAGTCATAACGCTGCTTGAGCGAATCTTCTTCCAGCTTCTGCACGCGGATGGATTCATCGTTAAAATAAAGAGTCTGCCCGGCAGAGCGTTCCGAAGCAAACAAATCAAGCTGAGCCTCGACCCGGAACTCTTCCAGACAGGTCAGCATCATACGCCCCACTTCGCCGGTGGCGCCAACTACCGCTATTTTCATGTAAAGCACTTCCTGTGTATTCAAAGAGCTTTCTCCGGCATCAGACAAGCTGCACCGAAGCAAGCTTCCATCAAACCTACGCTGGCTTTTTACGTGCTTTTGTCAATGCAAAACTTGACAGGAATGCAGTCAGCCAGTTTTTAACCCATATCGGGTGCCCCTGTAGCTCAGGCGGATAGAGCATCGGTTTCCTAAACCGCAGGTCGGATGTTCGAGTCATCTCAGGGGCGCCAGTTATTTCGGAAAGCAAGATGAGTAAGAAAGCCGCAGTAAACTTTTCCCCACAGAATATCCAACCCGGGATGGTGGCAGGATTCTTTGCCAGCAACAACTTCCTGATTGGAATGGTTACTGCTGTCGAAGCAAACTATTGTGCCATCCTGCTACACGGCGTGGAGACCATGAAGCTGGCGCAGCAGCGTCTGGTGCTTGTATCAAAGCAAATCTATCCCGCTGATACTGCAGAAGAAACGCTGGCAAACTTCAGTGACGCCATGCAGCAATGTGCTCTGCAACTCAATCCAGCCCTCATCCGAACCACTCTGCTTGAGGAAAATGCCGACCACACACTAACGGAAATAATGAGCATCTGCCGGATTCATGATCAGGATGTCTGCCGCTTTGCCCTCTACCTTATGCTGCGTGAGCATCCCGAATGGTTCCACCAAAAGCAGGGAAGCTATCACACCAATACAGATGCACAAGTGCAGGAATACATTCAGAAAGAGCTTTGGCAAGAGCAGCACAACCTGGATTTGCAGGCTTCTCCCCTGCTTGCCAAAAAAGGCTTGCCGGTGCTGTTTACACCTGAGCTGATTCGGACTGCAGAAGCAATCAAACCCTATTGTCATACATCTGATCGCTCAGACAGCACAAAGCTCGAATGCTGGACGATTGATGCCCCCGTTTCGCAGGATCTGGATGACGCCATATCCATTCACAAAGCTGCACAAGGCTGGGAAATCGGTATCCATATTGCCGATGTGGATTGGTATGTGGAAGCCGGCAGCCCTTTGGACACCGAAGCCCGGCGCCGCACCAGTTCCGCCTATTTACCGGACAGGGATGTGCACATGCTGCCGCCAAGCCTTTCCTGTGACAAAGCCAGCCTCCTGTCTATCGGGATCCGTCCTGCCCTCAGCGTTTTTATCAGTTGCGATGCAGCCGGCAATCAGCTTTCCCATCATATCTGCCTCACCTCAATCTGTATCAGCCGGAGATTCAGCTATGATGAGATTGAGACGCTGCTGAATCAGACTTCAACTCCCCGGCAAAACGACCCTACAGAACGGATTAAAGCTTTGTTTATGATTACGGAAAATCACCTGCAGCAGCGGATAAAGGCAGGTGCATATATCCCGCAGCAAAATCTGCTCACTCCGGCGAGACGCCTGGTGGCTGAGTGCATGGTCATCTGCAACAGTCTGCTGGCAGCTTTGGCAAAGGAGAGGCAGGCTCCCCTCTTTTTCCGTTATCTGGATGAATCCGCCCTGCCCGAACGCAGGGAAAATCAGGCAGAAACATCCTTCCCGCCTTCCGTGATGGGGACTTCTCCCCAGCCTCATCAGGCAATGGGACTAAGCTGCTATGCCCAAGCCAGTTCTCCCCTCAGAAGATATTCCGACCTCGTCAACCAGCGCCAAATCAAATCTCTGCTCCAAGGCACAGCTCTCCCCTATACCAAATCTGAACTGGATGATATGCTGGAACATCTGGAACAGACGCGTCAGCGCTTGCGTCAGGTGACGCTGCAAGCTGAAAGTCTGGTTAAAAAACCGGTTTAGGAGAGTGCCAGAAACTGAGCCACACCCCCGATGGGAAGGCTCATCTGTGTCCCTGCCGCCAAGTCCTTGATAGTCACGGTTCCCGCTTTGACTTCATCCTCGCCGATAATCAGAGCAAAGCGTGCCTGTGAGCTGTCAGCCGCTTTGAGCTGAGCCTTGAAGGAATCCTTTTCCGGGTCATGCTGGACGGAGAAACCTGAGAGGCGGAGCTGACCCAACAGCCTGATTCCGCTTTCCCTGGCAGCCTCACCCAAGAGGACAAGATAGGCTTGCGGACGATATGGGCGTGATACTGTGATGCCTTCCTGCTCCAAAGACAGCAAGAGCCGTTCAAAGCCTCCCGCAATCCCGACTGCCGGTGTATCCTTACCGCCAATCTGCGCAATCAGACCATCATAACGTCCACCCCCGCCGATGGCGTTTTGTGCGCCCAGAGCGGGATTGAGGAATTCAAACGCAGTGTGTGTATAATAATCCAGTCCGCGCACAATCCGCGGATTGACCTTGTAGCTGATATCCATCTTGTCGAGGTAGGATTTGACCTGTTCAAAGTGCTCTCTGCAGTCGCTATCGAGGTAATCGGTCATGACCGGGGCACCTTTGGCAATGGCTTTGCAGGATGGCACCTTGCAGTCCAGCAGACGGCGGGGTTTGGTCTGCAGTCTGGTGCGGCAATCCCCGCAGAGTTCTTCTTTATGCGGTTCAAAATAGTTCTCCAATGCCTCATCATAGATTTTGCTGCAATTGGGGCAGCCTACGCTGTTGATTTCCAGCTCTATCTTCTGCAGCCCCAGTTTGCGCAAAAAAGCCACCTGCAAGGCAATAATCTCCGCATCATAATAAGGATGGTGGCTGCCGATGCATTCCGCACCATACTGATAAAATTGACGGTATCTGCCGGCTTGGGGACGGTCATAGCGAAACATCGGCCCGATATAGTAAAGCTTGGTGAGCCTACCCTGCGCTTCCAGATGATTTTCCACATAACTGCGCACAACCGGTGCGGTGCCTTCCGGACGCAATGCCAGCCAGCGTCCCTTTCTATCCTGAAAACGATACATTTCTTTCTGCACGACATCACTGCTTTCGCCGGAACTGCGTTCAAACAGCTCCGCCTGTTCAAAGACGGGTGTGGTGATTTCCGCATAACCAAAGGCTTGCGCCGTTTCCCGAAAAGCCGACATCACCTGTTGCCATTTAGCGCTGTCCGCCGGCAGGATGTCAAAAGTTCCGCGCGGGATTTTGTATTCCATGATTTACCTCGCGTGAACATCTCAGGACTAAGCCTGATTTCGTCAAGCATTTGGTGAGGAGTAGTCCTTCTCTTTCACCCGGAGGGGTCATCGTGGGGAAAGCCCTCGATAACCCCTCGCTGACCCCTCGCAGCGATTATGGAAAATATGTGCTCCTTTGGATAAATACTCTTAACGGTATCAGGATAGTAATACATAAAGGCGAAGATAGTAATGAAAAACAGAGAGTAGTATTTGGTTGGAATAGCATTGTTGCCTTGAGATTGGCAGCGTTGGCAATCTGCCCTGACATGTTTTGGGGAAGAAAAAAAGCCCCGACACAAGGACGGGGCTTGATGCTATTTAAGAGCGCTCTTTAGTTGGCAAGGACCAGTTTCTTGGTCGAAGCAGTGGTGGGAGTGCTCAGTTTGACGAAATAGATGCCGCTGGCAGCGCCTTTGGCATTCCAGGACAGCGCATTCTTGCCGGAGGTGACACCCTTGAAGGTCTTCACAGCCTGGCCCAGAATGTTATAGATGGTGACAGTTCCCTGTTCGCCGTCTTTAATGCTGACTTCGATATTGACGTTGTTGTTGGCGTGGATGCTGAACGGATTGGGATAGATATTGCCCAGCAGGGAGACTTCCGTTATGGGCGGAACGCCCGGGTCGGTAATCGTAGCGCTGATGGGACCGTGCATTGTGCTGTATCCGCTCATATCGATATTTTCCAGCCAGTAGTAATAGGTGTGGTTGGATTCCAGATTTTCCACATCAGTCACTGTATAAGTATGAGTTACAGTGGAGTTTGTGGCAGGAATAATCGCAGGATTGACCTTGTGGGCACCGGACATGCTGTTTGTATCGGAACGGTAAAGGTTGAAGCCCAGAACCTGCGTTTCAGACTGGGTAACCCAGGTCAGATTGACGAACAGGTTGGAGGTAACGGTTGCCGTGAAGGAAGACAGCGTGACAGGCAGAGCCTGGTCGCCGGTGGTGAACATCCAGACCGGTGAATCCATGTGGCTGTCGCCGTTGTTGTAAACAAGACGGACAAACCAATAGTAGGTGGTCATGGGTGTAAGCGGACCGGGATTGTAGCTCTGGTTGGTGCCGGTATAGACCAATGCGGTGGGAGGATTCACAGTTCCGAGATAGACCTCGAAATATCCACCCTGAGGAATCGGGCTATAGTTCCAATAGAGCTGGACCGTGCCGTAAGGCAGGTTGACGCTCATATCGGTAGGCCAGGTCAGGACAATCGAAGCAGGCGGCACAAAGGTGCTGGCGAAGTCATAGGTTGCATTGGCGGACAGGTTGGTCACAGTGTAGAAGTCCGGTGCAAAGGTATAATTCGCTTTTGCCACGTCGATTGTGTGGTTGGAGCCTTCCAGCCAGTTGAAGGTGTGCGGAGTCGTAAAGGCAGTCGCAGCGCCGTCAATCCAGATGGTGGCACCCACTTCGGGAGTGGTGGTCACAGTCACATCATACATAATGTAAGGAATGTAGGTGGCTGCGAAGACATAGGTTCCGCCCATGGACAGGTTGTTTAATATGAAGTTGTCCGGAGCGAAGCTGTAATGGTCTTTTGCCACGTCGATGGTATAGTTTCCGCCTTCCAGCAGACTGAAGGTGTGCGGAGTCGTGAAGGCTGTCGCAACGCCGTTCAACCAGATGGTGGCATTCACTTCGGGAAGTGTGTTAACGGTTACATCATACATGATCCAGGGGATGTAGGTGGCTGTGAAGTTATAAGTTCCGCTGGCAGCCAGATTGGTGATGGTATAGCTGTCCGGAGCGAAGCTGTAATGTTCTTTTGCCACATCGATGGTGTGGTTGGTGCCTTCCAGCAGACTGAAGGTATGCGGAGTCGTGAAGGCTGTGGCAGAGCCGTCCAACCAGATGGTGGCTCCCACTTCCGGGGTCGTGGTGACTATAACGTCATACATGATCCAGGGAATGTAGGTGGCTGTGAAGTTATAAGTTCCATTGGAAGCCAGGTCAACAATGTTGAAGCTGGCAGGCATGAAGCTGTAATGTTCTTTGGCTACTGTGATGGTGGCATCTGTGCCTTCCAGCCAGCTG